>CAJXPI010000064.1 GCA_913057875.1 uncultured Flavobacteriales bacterium | reverse complement strand
GTAGAGAGAATAGTATCGCTGTGGATTTGAAGTTTCAAGAGGAGATTTTTAAGGAAAATGCACGCAGAAAAAAGAAATGGGAAGAAATGGTTTTTTTGGCAAAAGTTTGGGATAGGTCGAATTATGGTTGTAAGCTAGTTTTAAGTGGATACATGTGGGACGTAGAATAAGGTTAAGTTTTGACGTTTTGCGCCTCCTTTCAAGATCAAATTACTTTGCGGGTTTATTTCGGTATCGAAGGAAATAATAATTGCAAATGAGTTGGAATTCCTTCAATTACCCGAAATTTGTACTTGATGTACAGATTTCGAAAATATTTAGAAAGCATTGTAGACTTAGAGGAAAAGGACTGGACCTTGTTTGCTTCTAAATTGGTGTGTCGAGAATTCCCTAAAAAAACTCTTTTACTGGAAGTAGGAGAAACTGAAAATTATATATCCTTTATAGAAATGGGTGGCGTGCGACTGTTTATTCCAAAAGAAGAGGAGGAAAAGGAAGTCACCTTTGGCTTTAGTTTTGAAAATGAACTCATCAGTGCATACGATTCTTTTTTGACTCAAAGTCCGTCTACCTACCAATTAGAAACGCTATCCAATACCATTCTGTGGAGTATTAGTTATTCTGATCTTCAAGAAATCTATGACGCCACTCAATTAGGGGATAGGGTAGGAAGGTATGCCGCAGAACGTTTATTTTTAATAAAATCCAGTAGAGAACAATCACTTTTGAATGATTCTCCAGACGAGCGTTATTTGAATCTACTAAAAGATAGACCCAATTTAATTACGCAAATTCCATTAAAGTATATTGCCTCGTATATTGGAGTAACTCCTCAAGCATTAAGTCGAGTACGTAAGCGAAACCCTGAATCTGGATTCATTGTTTAAAACTGAACGACTCCCTACTTTTACGGCCTAAAATTTTAGGCATGACTATTTTGATTTTCGTAATTGTACTGTGGTACGGAGGATTATTTTTTCAAACTTTCTTTTTACATCGATATGCGGCTCATGAGCAATTTACCATGTCAAAAACGGCAGAGAAAATCACTTTTGTTTTAACATGGTTACTTCAAGGCTCTAATTATCTTAGTGCGTATGGATACGGTATTATGCATCGAATGCACCACGCCTATGCCGATACAGAAAGGGACCCCCATTCACCAAAATACGATGAAAATGTTTTTGCCATGATGTGGCGAACCAAATCCAATTACCAAAATATCAACAAACAACTAATCGAGGTAGATTCAAAGTTCACGAAAAATGTTCCGCAATGGAAAACCTTTGATAATTTGGCAAGTTCCATGTATTCTAGAGTGGCGTTTACCGCTTTATATGTGTTGTTCTTTGCCATTTTTGCAACCGCTTGGTGGCAATGGTTATTCTTACCCGTGGTGGTGTTAATGGCGCCTATTCATGGGGTAATCATTAATTGGTACGGACATATTTACGGTTACGTTAATTTCAAAGTAGCCGATACTTCTAAAAACCTTTTTCCGTTTGATTTTTTAATGATGGGTGAAGGTTACCATAACAACCATCATAAAGACAGTACCCGAGCTAATTTTGGAGGGATTCGTTGGCATGAAATTGATCCAACTTATGTGGTTATGCGTGGACTAAATGCAGTAGGGTTGATTCAATTGAAGTAAACCTTTTCACTTCTTTTTTAGCGTAGTGCCTGGTTAGGTTTTATATTCGTGAAGAATAAAAACCTTTTGAAACTGCATACATGAATCGTATTGTTTATTCCTTTCTATTTAGCCTTTTTGTTTTGGGTACTGGAAATCTCAAATCCCAAAATATTACTGGAATAGTCCACTCTAAATCTTCTACCATCCAATTTGATGGAGTAGGAACGGATAAACAAAGAGTTAACGGAGAAATTCGACCCAATTTAACCGGCTCTAAATATACCTTAATACTCACCATTGGAGATCAAAAAGTAACCGGAGAAATCAAGGATAAATTTTCTAAGTTTTTGATTGATGTGAAGGTGGGCAATCAAATGATTACAGGAGAAGTGGATCGAGCCCCAAATCATACATCAGATACCTGGTATGTCGCTTTTATGGGAAAGAAAATTACGGGTGAGGTCATTCACAATATGATGAATAGTAAGAATACGTATAAACTTCAATACGGTGATCAACCAATTACTGGAACCATTGGCGATCGATTAAACACATTAGAATACAAAATGAATTTCTTGGGCAATCCTATTACTGGCCCAATGACTTACAATGTAACCACCGTAAAGCATACGTATAATTTAAATACCAGTGCTCTTTCAAAAGAGGGTTTCGTGCTTTGGTGGTTCATTGAATCAATTAAACTCATTCATGAGTATGTGGATGAGGTGGATGAATTTCAGAATAATAACTAATATTAGTAATTGACTCGAATACTCTAAATCTCCTAGCGGGTAGTGCGTAGAATCATAAAAAAAATAGGGATATTTCTGCTGACCTTCTTTTTGGTGCACTTAACGGTCATTTTCGTTGACGGATTAAATGATGAGGTTCAAAATGAAGCCAAGGTTGCTGTAATACTAGGGTCTAAAGTAAATGAAGACGGTACGGTTTCTGAACGCCTAAAAGCCCGATTAAATCGTGGATTGAAACTTTACCAAGATGCATTGGTGAAACAGATTTATGTAAGTGGCGGAATAGGTGAGGAGGGGTACCCGGAAGGAACCGTTATGGCTCAGTACTTAGTACAAAATGGAGTTCCTGATAGCGTAATATTTATTGATGATTTAGGCATAAATACCCGGAGTTCTGCACTAAACTTTAAACGAGATTTTCCGAACGAAAAACAGGTATATGTGGTGAGTCAGTACTTTCATGTTACCCGTTGTAAATTAGCCTTTTATCAAGTAGGGGTTGAAGCCGTTTATGGTGCGCATGCCAATTATTTTTCTATACGTGATCCTTATTCATCCTTTCGAGAATTCGTTGGATTTTACAAATACTTAATCTTTTACTAATACCCTTTGTGGCATGAAAAATATTGAAACCAAACAAATCATTTACGCTTTAATTATTACCATTGGGTTCCTAGGTACAGGTATGTATTTACTGGAAGAAGGGCTAATTGGATACGGAATTTCATTTTTCGTTTTTCTTCCTTTTTTAATTGGTTTTGTTTTAGGTAGCGCAACCATTAAAAAAGCGAGTTTAATTGGGTTAGCGATTGGATTGGTTTGTTTTACAGGACTGTTGCTGATTGGACAACTAGAAGGGATGATTTGTGTGCTTATGGCCATGCCCATTATCGCTATTTGTATTGCCCTAGGGTTTTCCGTGAAACATGTTTTTTTTAAATTTAAAGAAGGTCTAAATTCTAAAAACTCCATAAAAGCAAGTGTTGGGCCTTTAATGTTGTTGGTGTTTACTGGAATAGTAGAACATAAACTAACAGAAAATGATCAAAACCTAGTACGCATAGAATCTACATTGGAACTGCCGTATAGCCCCATGCAGGTATATGATGTAATAAAGTCTGTGGATACTTTAAATGTAGAAAAAACATTTTTAATGCAATTGGATTTACCGGTTCCACATAAATGTGTTTTAGATAAAGAAGAAGTGGGAGGTATACGAACGTGTTACTTTGATGGAGGTATCATTAAACAAGAAGTAGTAGCCCTAGAAAAGGGGCGATTGATGCAAATGAAAGTTTTAGACTACCAACTTACGGGAAGAAAGTGGTTAGGATTTGAAGACGCCATTTACACTTTTGACTCACTACCCAACGGGCATTGTAAAATGACTAGAATAACGTCATATACTTCTGAATTATATCCACGTTTTTATTGGCAACCGCTTGAGCAAATAGGCATTGAACAAGAACATGATTACGTGTTTAGAAACATTGTTCAGGACTTAGGAAAAAAGTTTTCTAAACAATAGTCATAGAATTCTCTTTCGTATTTAGAATCATTCTAAATACCTAGAATTGGGTATTGTTCATTCTCCTTGGGTGTAATTCCTTTGAATGCAATCAAAATTGCTTTTTATGGAATCTCATCATCATCAAATAATATCAGAATCTACTCATGGACATGTGTCCTATTGTCCCGTGGGTGATCAATATGAAATGACGTTTAATAACACCTTAATTGTTATTTCTGACCATTTTGAGTTTGAGCGTATTCATCATTTTTTCCAAGGAGTAAAACCTAGACCAGTTCACGATCCGCAGCTAAAGAAAAAGAATTATATTTTTCAAATAGCCAAAAGCACAACTTTTTTCGCTTTTGATAAATATGAAATGGAAGAACTGAAAGAACTCCTAGCTAGAGCTCAATTTCAATTAGATGTGCAAAAGGTGATGAATAGTACTTAGAACTCGCTATTTGGAAGGTTCTTGACTAAATTTTAATCGTATTTTAGAGCCTTAGATTCTAATATAATTATGGAAAAACTTGTGAAGTACCTTTACTGGTTGCGTATTTTCATTTCACCTTTTCTATTTGGCCTAGTAATGGCCGTTTTAGCCTATTTGAACTGGAGTGAGGAAGAAGAAATCCTGGGCATTTTTGCAGCCATACTATGTGTTATCTTGGGAACTTCAGCCGGTTTATGGTTTGCACATTCCATGACTCAAAAACATGGTGCTGAAAATTTTTCTGCCAAACACATGGATTCCACCGTTCAACAAGAGAAAAACACAACAAAAGACTAAATGAAAGTAACGATTACCTCACTGGAACTAAAAGGGATTTTTCACTTTTTTGCATTATCAGCCAAAGCATTAAAGATTACCCGTCAATTAAAAACCACTAATTGTGTGGCGTTTAAAACCCAAGGTTTTTTGAAAATGCATTACACCATGACCTTGTGGAATAGTGAAGAGGAATTGAAAGAATTTGCACGTAGTGGCGCGCATTTAGAAGCTATGAAAAGCAGTGCTCAAATTGCCAAGGAAATTAGAGTGATCACCATTGATGCAGAAAAACTACCTAGTTGGAAAGAAGCTAAAACCTTGTTAGAAAAAGGAAAAGTGTATAGCTATGCGTAGTTGGAAATTAATGGTAGGGATTTGGGTTGTCCTGTTTTCATTAAGCACGGTGAAGATACAAGCGCAAATCTTTCAAAATGATTACCAATACATCACTATTGCCGAATTATTACCAGACACCATGGATGGTTGGATTTGGGATGATTCTTTAGGAAAGGTAGAGGTAAAGAAATGGTATTTCAATTCCCTAATTTTAGACAATGATGTAGATGTTTCAAGATTGTCAAATGAGATTCGTTTAAAGGATGCGGAAAAAGAAATTATCCTAAATCAATTATTTGCGCCAACCCCTGAGATTATAGGAGAACAAGAAGCAGCTGATTGTTACGAACCCCGACATGCGATATTGTTTTACAATCAGCAAGATGTTTTGGTGGGAATGGTAGAGGTTTGCTTTATGTGTTTCAAAACAAAAGAAGCCGGTATTTCTATGGATACTGGAATTTCAATGTATCCAGATAACTTCAATCAATTAAAAGATTTTTTTGGCGCCAAAGGACTAAATGTAAAAGCGGAAATCGGAAAACCCAATTACCAATACATTTCAAATTGATAGAGTAGCCGTTCCTTTTTTTAGGATCCATTAATGGTAATGATACTTGGCATAATTATTTCATCGAGTGGTAAAAAAACTAGCTTATGAAATCCTTCAAAAATTCAAATTTCAACTCAACCATTTTTTACTTTTTGCTATTATTGGTTTTTCAAATAGATGCCAAGGGTCAAGAACCTGACTCAATCATGGTATTTATGGATATCTGTGGTGATGGAATTGACGATCAAGTTTTCATAACCGCGGAAACCCCACCTTCTTTCCCAGGTGGAAATGCTGCATTATATCGTTATTTGACTGAAAATATCAAATCCCCCCCCATGTCAATAGATTCTCAAATAGAATTAAAGATATACTGCGGGTTTACCGTGGATATAGATGGCTCTATTATCGATGTTTCTATTATAAGAGGGGTTAGCAAAGAGTTTGACTCCATTGCGGTAAAAGCAATGGAGAATATGCCTAAATGGATTCCAGGTAAAATGTTCAATAAAACCGTAAAAACAAGATATGTCCTTCCTGTCAGAATTCAATTCGAACCTCTTGCGGAAAAAGCCAATCCAGTACAAAAAACTACAAAAGTTCCTAACTTGATTTCTATTCCTGATTTGGTAGAACCAGATACCAATATGGAGGAGGAGGTAGTTGAACGAGTTTTAGAATCGGAATCGGAATTGGAGAAAGTTCCAAAGGTTAAAATATATCCCAATCCAGTACAAGAAGAATTGTTTTATAGTGTAATTGAACCGGGATTAAGTGTATCCTTTCAAATTATTGATATGTATGGACAAAAATGCAAATGGGGTTACTTAATTTCAACGGGCTCCGTAGATGTTTCTAAGCTAAAACCAGGATTCTATGTTTTCCAAACCATTCAGAATAACAAAATAGGCACCAGCGTAAAGTGGATTAAAATTTAAGGGTTTATATAAAATAAAATTTTTAGAAAGAGACTTTGCAAATTAAACATCACATTTCCTATTCAAATTGTGGTTTGGGGCAATTCTTTTTCCGCAGTTGAAATTGAACTATCGTCAAATTTTTTGAAGCCTTAAAATTTAAGCAGTAAATTTAAAAACCATCGCGGTAGCGTATGGTTAAATTAGATAGTTCAATTGTTTTTTTGACGTAGGAGAAAAACAACCTTGGAAAAAGTGTGTTCTTTTGTTTCGTTTTTTTGCTCACACAACCGAGCTGTGCGAGCTCATGACCCAAGGGAATAAAAAAATGAAAAAGGTGTAAAAAAGTATTAGTCCATATTTTTTATTCTTAACAAGCAATCTTCAATGTAAACAGGTAGAAGTCGGAATAAGACTCAAACCAGCACGTGGACTGATATAAAAGCAATCTCAACAACACATTCTCCCTATTCCTTGACCGTAATTTGTGTTACCTTTCACTGAATTAGTGTAAGAATCAAAGAAACAAAGTCATCTACATTTGTTTTGTAAATAAACAGCTATGCAAGATCCCATTATAAAGTTCGAGTCCGTAAGTGAATTACATCAGGTAATGGGCCTAGAGAAACCCAAGCACCCATTGATTAGCGTAATTAATGCTGAAAATTTTAAAACCACTGCCGAAATGGTTGGGCAGCGTTTTAGTTCGGCCTTGTTTACTATTTCTATGAAGGATGGTCATTGCGGAATGCAATACGGTCGTGGCCATTACGACTTTGATGAAGGCGTTCTCATTTTTATGAGTCCCAATCAAGTGATAACCATGACAGAGGAATCCAGTGAGCCAATTGCCGGCTGGATGTTGGTTTTTCACCCCGATTTAATTAGAAAGTATTCCTTAGGTGCTGAGATTGATAACTATTCTTTTTTCTCGTATGAAGCTAATGAGGCATTACATTTATCGGATGAAGAACGTACCATTTTGAGTGATTGTGTACGCAATATAGAAGGGGAGTATAACCAACGTATTGACGATTATAGCCAAAAGGTAATGGTTTCTAATATAGAATTGTTGTTGAGTTACTGTACGCGATTTTACAATCGACAATTCAACACGCGTTCCCATCAAAACTCTGAAATTGTTACCCAAGTAGAGAACCATTTAAAAGCCTATTTTGAATCGGGTCAATTGGCAGAATACGGAGTGCCTTCTGTACAGTTTTTTGCAGAGAAGGTTCATTTATCGGCAAACTATTTGAGTGATGTTTTAAAGAAAGAAACGGGAAGAAGTGCAAAGGATCACATTAATGATTTCTTGATCAAAAAAGCGAAGTTGATGTTGGTTAATTCTGAGGATTCAGTTAGCGAAATTGCTTACGCCTTAGGGTTTAATTACCCGCACTACTTCAGTCGGTTGTTTAAAAACAAAACCGGTTATACTCCAAATAAATACAGAGAATTAAACTAATCCAGTAAAAACAGAAGGGATGAAAGTTATTGTTACAGGAGCATCGGGCATGATTGGTAAGGGTGTTTTATTAGAATGCTTGGAACATAAAGATATTACAGAAGTATTATCAATTGGGAGAAAGACCTTAGGTATGGATCATCCGAAACTAAAAGAGTTGCAACATGCTGATTTTTCAGAGTTTGATTCGGTAGCTAACCAACTAAAAGGTTACGATGCTTGCTACCATTGCATGGGAGTTAGTGCGGCCAACTTGGATGAAGCTACTTATACCAAAATGACCTACGATTTTAGTATGGCTTTGATGCGTGTATTGTATAAAAACAATCCGCAAATGACTGTTACTTATGTTTCGGGTCAGGGAACCGATTCATCTGAAAAAGGAAGGAGTATGTGGGCCCGAGTAAAAGGAAAAACAGAAAATGACATTATTGCGCTTGGGTTTAAACAAGCCTTTGCTTACCGCCCAGGTGGAATTATACCTAAAAAAGGCGTGGAGCCAAGTAGTAAATTGTATAGAGTATTGATTAGCAATTTAGGCTGGTTACTGAAATTAATGAAAACTCTAGCTCCAAATTCTATTGTAGATACTGAGCAAATTGGATTATCTATGATTCATATTAGCCAAAGAGGCTATTCTCAAAAAGTGATTAATCCTAAAGACATTCTCGCATTAGCGAAATAATTAAGAACTAAAACAAACCAAGATGAAAATTGATCAAATCAAACCAGTATTACTAACGGGAGCTACCGGTTATTTAGCGGGTAGAATTGCCGAACAATTATTAGACATGGGTATCACTATTCATGCGCCTATCCGTAATCCTAGTAATCCGGATAAAACAAAGTATTTGGATGCCATTGCTAAAGAATCGAAAGGGAGTATCAAATATTTCAAAGCAGATTTATTAGATCAGGGATCTTATGATGAAGCCATGCAGGGATGTGAAGTAGTTATTCACACCGCCAGTCCATTTACTATTCAAACAAAGAATCCGCAAAAGGAATTGGTTGATCCAGCCGTAAATGGCACCACCAATGTACTAGAAAGTGCGAATCGAACAGAGACCGTAAAACGAGTGGTCTTAACTAGTAGTTGCGCTTCAATTTATGGAGATGCTAAAGATCTTTTAGATTACCCCAATCAGACGATGACAGAGGAGCATTGGAATACTACTTCCACGTTGAAAAACAATCCTTACAGTTTCTCCAAAGTAATGGCTGAGAAGAAAGCGTGGGAAATGAATAAAGCGCAATCTAGATGGGACATGGTAGTTATTAACCCATCGTTCATTTTGGGCCCTGGAATCAATCCTTTTGGAACTTCAGAGAGTTTTAACATAGTAAAACAAATGGGCGATGGAACCATGAAAATGGGAGCCGCTAATATGGGCATTGGATGTGTGGATGTGCGTAATGTTGCAGAAGCGCATATTAAAGCCGCTTTTACTCCAGAAGCAAATGGAAGAAATATCATTTCGGCAGAGAATCAAAACTTCTTAGGTTTAGCTAATATGCTTCAAGAGAAATATGGTAAAGAGTATCCATTACCTAAAAAGAATTTACCAAAATGGTTAATGTGGCTAATGGGTCCAATGGGAGGCATTCCTCGTAATTTCATTAGTAATAATGTGAACTACCCTTGGAAAGCGGATAATTCAAAAGGAGTGAAAGAATTAGGAATGGAATACATCCCAATCCATAAAACCATGAATGAGTTCTTTGGCCAATTGGTAGAGAATGGTGTTTTTAAGAAATAACCGCACACCACATATCATTGTAAAAAAGGGCTAGAGAAATCTGGCCCTTTTTGCATTTCCTTAAAATCCGTATTACATTTAACCCTTAATCTGTACCTATGAAAACGATACTTACTATTTCCTGTGTGTTTGTTGCATTAACCGCTTTTACTAAATCTGAAATCGAATATTTCCTATTTTCAGAAGAAACTTATGCTTTGGCTGCTGATTCTACAGATACCTGCGATACATACGCCATGCATATCACCGATTCCTTACACGATGTTGGGCAATCCATAGACTGTTTTATTTATATTAAAGTAACAGGTGGATTTCCTCCCTTTACCTATGTCTGGACAGGCCCAAATGGGCATACATCCAGTCAATCCTACATTGATCCAATTTACAATGGAGGAACTTATTTTGTTACGGTTACAGATTCTTTATCCTGTACAAAAGAGGAATCTTTTATTGTTCCTTGTTATACTTCAGTGAATGATATGGAAGTAATTACGGATATTTTGATTCAACCCAATCCAGCAAAAGCAGAGGTTCAAATTTATTCTACGGAATTAACACCTGGTATCTATACTTTAGAATTGAAAAATATACTGGGAAGAGAAATTTTAACAGAACAAGTTTCGGTAGGCTCAACCTTAGATAAATCTTTAGACCTTTCCTCGGTTCAATCTGGAATGTATTTTATTTTGCTTACAGATTCCAAAGGGAAAAGCTACTTGCAAAGGTTGGTAGTGAGGTAATTGAAACCAAATGGCGTACAATCCAGAAAAACATCATAGAAGATCCATCCGCTTAAAAAATTATGACTATTCTCAGGAGGGAATTTACTTTATTACGATGTGCGTTAGAGATCGAAAGCACTTACTCGGAAAAGTCGAAAACGGTAAAATGAAACTCAATACATTTGGTAAAATAGCAACAGAAGAATGGCTAAAGAGCTCTGAAATAAGAGACAATATTTCGTTGGGAGAATATGTTATAATGCCCAATCATATTCATGGTATAATTCAAATTAATTTTTCAAAAGGTGAAAACAATCACACCGGAGAATTTAAATCGCCTTCTCAAACCATCGGGGCTATTATTCGTGGGTTTAAAGGGGCGGCTACCAAACGTATAAAAATCGCTATTCAAAATTATAGTTCGGGCGAATTGCAATTCGCCCCACCATTGCCATCCGCCCCAGCCGAATTAATTCGATCGATCGATTTAACCAAATCTATCTGGCAACGCGATTATTACGATATCATTATTCGAGACCGAAGGGCGTATCACAATATTTCCAATTACATCATAAATAACCCCGTTAACTGGAAAGAAGATAAATTTCATTCGCATTAAACCTGCTAAAAAAACACCTTCGTTTTAAACCTACAATTCCATTACCTTAAACTGCAACAAAACGCTATTTTTGCAGCCTCAAAAACATAAATTTAGTAATGGAAATTTCAAGTAAGTACGCTCCTGTAGAGGTAGAGAACAAATGGTATCAAACATGGATGGACAAAGGGTATTTTAACTCTAAGCCAGACGAAAGAGAACCATTTACTATAGTCATTCCTCCACCAAACGTAACGGGTGTCTTACATATGGGACACATGCTGAATAACACCATTCAAGATGTTTTGATTCGTAAAGCACGAATGAATGGAAAAAATGCATGTTGGGTACCGGGTACTGATCATGCTTCTATTGCTACTGAGGCTAAGGTTGTAGCCAAACTGAAAGAAGAAGGAATCAATAAAGCAGATTTATCACGTGAGGAGTTTTTGAAACACGCTTGGGAATGGACCGACAAACATGGCGGAATTATTCTAGAGCAATTAAAAAAACTAGGTGCTTCTTGTGATTGGGATCGTACGGCTTTCACCATGGATGAAGTGCGTTCAGAATCTGTAAATCAAGTTTTTGTTGATTTATTCAATAAAGGATTGATTTACCGTGGTTACCGAATGGTAAACTGGGATCCAGAAGCATTAACTACGGTTAGTGACGAGGAAGTAATTCATAAAGAACTGAACGGGAAACTATACTTCATGAAGTATATGATTGAAGATTCAGATGAATTTTTAACCGTGGCTACTACACGTCCAGAAACCATTTTTGGTGATACGGCTGTTTGTGTAAATCCAAACGATGAGCGTTATGCGCATTTGCATGGTAAGAATATTATTGTTCCTATCGTAGGTAGAGTAGTGCCAATAATTACCGATGAATACGTTGATGTTGAATTCGGTACGGGAGCATTAAAAATTACCCCAGCGCACGATATCAATGATAAAACAATTGGTGACAAAAATGGTTTAGATACCATTGATGCCTTAAACGATAACGGTACTTTAAATGCACATGGAATGCATTACGAAGGGAAAGATCGTTTTGTAGTGCGTAAAGAGATTGCCAAAGAATTAGAAGAAAAAGATCTTTTACTTAAGGTAGAAGAATACACCAATAAAGTAGGAACTTCTGAAAGAACAGGTGCAGTTATTGAGCCTAAAATCTCGGTCCAGTGGTTCTTGAAAATGGAAGAATTAGCTAAACCCGCTTTGGATTTAGTAATGGACGATGAAGTTCAGTTAATTCCTTCTAAATTTAAAAATACTTACCGTCACTGGATGGAGAATGTACGCGATTGGTGTATTTCTCGTCAGTTGTGGTGGGGACATCAAATTCCGGCATTCTACTACGGTAAAGGAATCAACGATTTTGTGGTGGCTAAAACTATTGAAGAAGCGCTTCCATTAGCTATTGAGGCTTGCGGAAACAAAGATTTAACCATTGCTGATTTACGTCAAGATGAAGACGCTATGGATACTTGGTTCTCTTCTTGGTTGTGGCCAATTTCCGTTTTTGACGGAATCCGTAATCCAGAAAATGAAGAAATCCAGTACTACTATCCAACCAATGTATTGGTAACAGCTCCTGAGATTTTATTCTTCTGGGTAGCACGTATGATCATTGCGGGTAACGAGTATCAAGGGGCCAAGCCTTTTAGTGATGTTTACCTTACTGGAATTGTAAGAGACAAGCAAGGTCGTAAAATGAGTAAATCTTTAGGTAACTCACCTGACCCTATTGAGTTGATCGAGAAATACGGAGCTGATGGGGTACGTGTAGGAATGTTATTGACGTCTCCTGCCGGTAACGATTTACCATTTGATGAAAGCTTATGTGAGCAAGGGCGTAACTTCTCCAACAAAGTGTGGAATGCACTTCGTTTGGTGAAAGGATGGGATAGCGATGATAGCATTGCACAACCAGAATCGGCTGTTTTAGCTAACGAATGGTTTACTTCAAGAGTAGCGCAAGCCATGACAGAAATGGAAGATTCTTACGGTAAATTCCGTTTATCGGAAGCGTTAATGTCTACCTACAAATTGGTTTGGGATGACTTCTGTGGTTCTTACTTAGAAATGATCAAGCCGGCTTACCAAAAGCCCATTGATGGAAAAACACTAGCACAAGCTATTGCCAACTTTGAAACGGTAGCTAAACTGATGCATCCATTCATGCCTTTTATCTCTGAAGAGATTTGGAGTTTATTAAGTGAGCGTGAAGAAGGGAATCATATCATTGTGGCTCCTTGGCCAGAAATGAAGGGAGTAAATCAAGAAATTATTGATTTATTTAACGCTACCACCAATGTAGTTACGGAAGTTCGTACTTTCCGTTTAGGTAATGGAATTCCAATGAAAGACACGTTAGAATTAATGGTAAATGCTAAATCTGGAGTGAATCCAAAATTCGATTCGGTCTTAATTAAACTATTAAACTTAAGCGAAGTAAAAACAGTTGACGAAAAACCAGAAGGTGTTTTCACTTTTGTAGCTAACAATGCCGAGTATTACATTCCAGTAGGCGGAATGATTGATGTAGAAGCAGAAAAAGCGAAGATTGAAGAGGAGTTGAAATACACCCGTGGTTTCATGACATCGGTAAGCAAGAAGTTAAGTAATGAACGCTTTGTAAATAACGCTCCGGAAAAGGTAGTGGCTATGGAAAAGAAAAAGTTAGCTGATGCGGAAGCGAAGATTCAGATCCTAGAGCAGCAATTAGCTGATTTGTAATTACTGGATAATATTAGGAAAGCCACTTTCAATTTGAAGGTGGCTTTTTTGTTTTTACTACTTATTTTTTTCGTGTAAAAACTTACCTTTAGGGCCTAAACCAACTGCAATGAAAAAAGCGTTTATAATTTCTATTCTTACCTCTCTTAGTGTGCTATTATCTTTTTCGGTATGGGCACAAAACGGCTATAAACAATCTGTAGGGAAACGTACTTTAAACTATAAAGACAGTACTGTTTTTGTACTCGAAGTGGATAGAGCATTAGAAAAAGATGTGGTAACCGCCTGGAAAAAAGCCCTTGAAAAGAATAAAATTAAAGCACGTATAGACAATGATCAACTATCCATTGAACAGGTGGTGATTGAAGCGGTGGATGAAGATCCTATTGATATTTATTCTACGGTTGTACAACAAGACAACAGCGTTAAACTATACACCGTTTTTATGGTAGACGGACTACGAGTAGATCCTCATAGTAAGGAAGGTTCGGCTGTGAAAATTAGAACCCTGTTAGGGAATTTTGGTGCGAATGTCTATAAGGAAGTTTTAGAAAGAGAACTGAAAGAAAAACAAGCCAAATTAGAGGATTTGGAAAAATCACGTAGCAAAAACTTAAAGGAACAGGACAAGATTGTGAAAACCATTCAAAAGGACTCTCTGAAAATTGGAACCGAAGAAACAGAAATTAGTTTGTTAAAAGGTCAATTAGAAGGAGCCACTGATCGTTACACCACGCAAAAGAATAAGGTAGCTACTACTCAGTTTACTAG
>CAJXPI010000063.1 GCA_913057875.1 uncultured Flavobacteriales bacterium | reverse complement strand
TCAAAGGATAATCCCCCATAGCTCAGTTGGTTAGAGCACCTGACTGTTAATCAGGGTGTCCCTGGTTCGAGTCCAGGTGAGGGAGCAAAAGCCGAGTCTAGTAATAGATTCGGCTTTTTTTGTGGGTAAAAATTCCTACGGATCTTTGTTTAATTAACTAATTTTAAAAAAAGCCGCTAATTCAAATGAACTAACGGCTTTAAAAGACTTTTGTTTATGCTTAATACGTTTCTTTAAACTGCTTTAAGAAACGGGCATCGTTTTCGTAAAATAAACGTAAATCGTCTACTTGATATTTTAACATCGCAATACGTTCTATTCCCATACCAAAAGCAAAGCCAGAATATTTATCTGGATCAATGTCAAAGTTTTTCAAAACGTTAGGATCAACCATTCCACATCCTAAAATCTCTAACCATCCCGTACCTTTAGTAATACGGTAGTCCGCTTCGGTTTTTAGTCCCCAATACACATCTACTTCAGCACTTGGCTCTGTAAATGGGAAGTAGGATGGACGTAAACGAATACGTGCTTCTTCTCCAAAGAACTCTTTTGCAAAGTTTAATAGTGTCAATTTCAAATCGGCAAAACTTACGTTTTCATCAATCACTAAACCTTCTACTTGATGGAAGATACAATGCGCACGCGCTGAAATAGCTTCGTTACGGTATACACGTCCTGGAGCAATAACACGAATAGGTGGTTTTTGGTTTTCCATTACACGTGCTTGAACAGAACTCGTATGTGTTCTTAACGCAATACTTCCCGGTAAATCAACAAAGAAGGTATCTTGCATATCACGTGCAGGATGTTCCTCTGGGAAATTCAAAGAAGTAAAATTATGCCAGTCATCTTCAACCTCTGGACCTTCTGCCACAGAGAATGCCATTTTATTGAAGATTTGAATAATTTCATTCATTACCAATGAAACCGGATGACGTGAACCTGTTTCAAAAGGAAATCCCGGGCGAGTTAAATCAATATCTCTAAATTTTTCACCAATTCCGTCTGAATCTTGAGCTGCTTTTAGCTCATCAATTCTGCTAGTAGCCATAGCACGTAGGTCGTTTAACAGTTGACCCATTTCACGTTTTTCTTCGTTAGCTACCGTTTTAAAATCAGCAAAAAGACCTTTTATAATACCTTTAGATCCTAAATATTTAATTCTAAACGCTTCAATTTCTTGGGCCGTTTTAGCCTGATAATCTTTAATCTCGTTTAGATGCTCTGCTATTTTATTTCTCATTACAGTTTCCTGTTTCAAATTGTGTCGCGAAAGTATGAAAAATCAACTAGGTAAAGGGTAGAAGTGAGGTAGGGGATACGTAAATGAATAAAGCTGAAAATAGAAAATGATTACGGCTTAACTATTGTATGCGACAAACAAAAACAATTACTTTCGTTATTATGGATTTTTCGCTTAAAAGTAAGTCGCTAGGCATGCGCATCTACCTATCAATGGTGATGCTTATTGTGATTTCGCTTTTAATTATTGGGGCTTTTACGAGTTACTTTTTCAAAAATCAAAATGATGTGTATCATTTATCTAGATTGCAACGTAAGGAGCAATCGGTCATGTTGGCCCTAAAATATTTTGTAATTGACGAAGATATTGATGAAGTAAATAATTCTTTAAATAAGAAACTGGTAGAGCTTGCTAACATAAATAATCTTGACCTTAATATCTATAATGAGTTTGGGGTACTTCTTTACACCACTATTATTGATGAAGATACCAAAGATATGTTAGCGAAAGAAACCATTTCATCCGCTATTATTGATTCTGTGGTAACTACTATAGATCCTATTATTGTAGAGGAATTGTTAGATGATCAAACGTATTTATCCACCTATTTTATGCTCGAAAATCAATCGGGTAAGCCCATGGCGGTGGTTAATATTCCGTACCTAAAGGATAGTAGAAGAACTAGTGAGGACATGGGAGCCTTTATTAATACGCTGATTCAGGTTTCGTTATTGTTATTTGTGGGAGCGAGTTTGGTAGCCTTTTTCTTATCCAATTACATTACTAAATCGCTACAAGCGGTTTCTTTACGGATGAAGGAAACAAAGCTTACGGGTGAAAACCCGTATTTGGAGTGGGAGAGTGATGATGAAATTGGTGATTTGGTAAGTAATTATAATCGAATGCTAGATGAGTTACAAGTTAGTGCAGATAGACTAGCTAAAAGCGAGCGTGAATCGGCATGGAAAGAAATGGCCAAGCAAGTAGCACATGAAATTAAAAATCCGTTGACACCGATGCGATTAAATATTCAACACTTGCAGCGTAGTATCATGGATAAGCCAGATGAAATTCAAGATCGCTTGAATAATTTTACAAAGGTAATGTTAGAGCAAATTGACACCTTGAGTCGCATTTCAAGTGAGTTTTCCAATTTTGCTAAAATGCCTAGGCCAGAAATGGAAATCTTGAACATTTCAGATACGGTAAAATCGGCTGTTGATTTATACGCAAATACACCAAATGTTGCTGTTATTTTAAGAGATGAAACCCAAGGATCACATACGGTAAGTGCCGATAGAAAACAGTTGATTCGTTCGTTGAGCAATCTAATTATGAACGCTATTCAAGCCATCCCTAAAGAAAAAGAAGGAAGGGTAGAGGTAGCTCTTTTTGTGGAAAATGAGCAATTAATCATTACCGTTACCGATAATGGAAAGGGAATTTCAGAAGAAGAAAAAGATAAAATTTTTGAGCCTTATTTTACTACTAAATCATCTGGTACTGGATTGGGACTAGCTATGGTAAAAAATATTTTACACGAATTTAATGCCCATATTGATTTTGAATCGGAGGTAGGGGAAGGAACAACTTTTAAAGTGGTTTGGAATTAATTTTCCTTTACGCTGTATTGCATTTCAAACCTTGGTTTATTTCTGTTGGTATCATCCGTATGTTCATCAGATATCGTAAACCTTTCGCTTAAACCTTTTTCAGCAATATACCTTCTCATGTTTTCAGCTCTAGCTCCCATTACTTTTTTATGTGTTTTGCTTATTTGGTCTTCGGTAACATATAAATCAACCAATTTTGAAAACGATAATTCATTTTTTGGCGACTTTGTTTTCTTTTCTAGGAATTTGATCAACTTTGGGGTTTCTTCCATATGAAGAATCTTTGCAATATCTACTTCATCTAGTTGAATTTCTAGGGTGTCATTACCATAATTATCTTCTAAGAACATTCCTTTTTTAGCTAGATAGACTTCAATGAGTTTACGTTCTTTTTGGAAATCCAGTACCTGATTTGAAACTACCGAAATACCTGGTTTTTGAACAAGAATATCTGATATTAAATCCATTTGCGCGGTTTGTTCTGGGCCTAATTCATATTGCAATAATTCAAAACGAATAAACTTAATATCATCCTCGCTAGCACCAACAGCATCGGCTAAAAGATTGTAAGGAGAAGTAGCGGCTTTCACCAAAACATTCATCACTGCTTTCCATACCAATTTACTGTATTTAAAATCGGGGTCATCAATATCTCCTTCGGCCGGAACATCAATATTTATTAATCCTTTAGGGTCTTGCATTACCATAATACCTAACTTCATGGGTACATTGTATTCAGGTTTAATAGATTTCACTTTATCACCCAACTCCGTTTTATACAACTTCATAATCAAGTGACTATTAATATGGTTATCCTTGATTTTATTTTTGGTTTGAAATGAAAGTCGGCCACTATTTATGGGATAGGCAGTTGAATTTAGAGAGAACACATTAAAGTCGGAAATCGGAATTTTTCTAAAATCTAAATCAAAAGTACCTCCCTTACCTGGGTTACCAGGATCCGTTATAACAAATCCAGTAAACGAACCTTCACCATTCATAGAAGCGCCTACATTAAAGATTACGTTTCTTCCTTCCGTAAGTGAATCGGCAGAGAAGTCAATATTTGAAATAGCATATTCAAATGGTCCGTTGGCTATTGAATTATCACTATAAGTAATTTCACCTGCGTTAAGTCTAAACTCTTCTAGTAAGTAGGATAGGGGAGCGGTTTCTATATTGGTTTCTTCCGTTACATCTGTGATATCAGTGGTATCGGTATCGTCAATCATCAGTGTGCTTAAATTATCATAGTTGGCATATTGCACCGCGTTTATGGTAGGATGGGTGAGTGTTAAGGAACCAAAATGGTAGTGGTTTGTTTCTAAATTTAATTCTTTGGCATCCATAAATAGAGAACCTAATCTAAAAGCTTCCACCCCTTTGTTATCGGCAATCACAAAATTAGTAAGGTTCATACTTCCCTTTATAGTAGGAATGGAAGGAGTATCAATATCTCCAATAATATCCACCTTTCCGTTGAAAATGCCTTCCAGTTTAGTAATTTCCATACTGGATTGCGCGTAAATCAAATAGGGACTCAAATCTAAATCTTCCACGGCCATTTTACATTCATAACTGTTTTCATGTAGGTTGTAATCAATATCTAATTGAAAAATTCCGCCCTTGGCAAGCGCAAATTCTAAACCTGCTTTGGTTTCTGTATCACCAATGGTAATTCCCGGAATACGAATATTTATCTCTTTTAAATCATGAAAAGCACCTAAGTCAAGATTATCATATTTGACTTGGCTATCCAGTATTTGAATATCATTGATGGTAAGAATAGTAATAAATGATTCTTCATCCGTGGTACTGGAACCGGAGGTTGTAGAATCTGATTCAGGAATTAAATCATCAAAGTTAAAACCCTCATTTTCTGAAATTAAGTTAATTTGAAGTCCCTTGATATGAAAAGCTTCCGTAAGAAAGGTTCCTCCCAAAAGCTTATATAGTGTAAGGTCTGAATAAAGCGAATCAAACTTTACAAAAACAGTAGAATCTTGATTTTCATAAATTCGTAAATCAGTTAGAAGCAAGTGCCCATTAAAAGCATTGAAATCTAATTCAGACAATTGCATTTTTCTACCCAATAATTCTTCGCTGTTGTTTTCTAAATACGACTTAGCCATATTGGGCCCACCAATCAAAATAATTGAGATAATGATAGTTAGCAGAATGAGAATACCGAGGAGTATTTTTTTCATACGATGTATATTAATGTAAAAATAGAAGTATTCCGTTGGAAAACGGTTAAGTAGACTTAAATAATTAGATAAGAGAAATTGAATTTATCTACTTTTGGAATCTAAATTTTGAAACATGTCATATAACAATATTCTCGTAGATATTTCGGATGCCATTATGCGCATTACCATTAATAGACCTAAACAATTAAATGCACTGAATGGTGAAACAATTGCTGAGCTAAGTGATGCATTTAAATCGGGTGAGTCAAATACTGATGTAAGAACTATTATTGTTACTGGAACGGGTGACAAAGCATTTGTTGCTGGAGCAGATATTAAAGAATTTGCAGAATTTTCGGTAGAAGAAGGACAGGAGTTAAGTAGAAAAGGACACCAAAACCTTTTTGACTTGGTAGAAGGATTAACAACTCCGGTTATTGCAGCTATAAATGGGTACTGTTTAGGTGGTGGACTTGAATTAGCAATGGCTTGTCACATTAGAGTAGCTTCTGATAATGCGATGATGGGTTTACCAGAAGTTTCGCTAGGAGTAATTCCGGGGTACGGAGGAACGCAACGTTTAACGCAATTAGTGGGTAAAGGAAAAGCTTTTGAATTGATCATGACTGCGGGAATGATGAAAGCGGAGGAAGCCAAAGATTGGGGATTGGTAAACCACGTTACTTTCCAAAATGAGTTATTAGGAATGGCTGAGAAAATTGCCGGAAGGATTGCTAAAAATTCTCCTAAAGCAATTGGTTTGGCTATTGAAGCAGTAAACGCAGGTCAAGAAGACGGAGTGAATGGTTTCCATGTGGAAATTGAAAAATTTGGTGAGGCTTTCGGAACGGAGGATTTCACCATTGGAACGCAAGCTTTCTTAAATAAAGAAAAACCATCGTTTACGGGTAGGTAAGAGATTACCGAATAAACAAAACTAAAAAGCCCGTTGAATATTTTCAACGGGCTTTTTTTATACTTACTGAGAAGGAATTACTTTTTTTTGAACCCTACCTTTTCTCTCACTCTGTTTAACACCTCAGAAGCAATTAAACGGGCTTTAGCAGCTCCTTTTTCTAATTCCGCTTCTATCTGCTCAGGATTAGCCATTAATTCGTCATATCGCGCTCTAGGAGCTTCAAAAACTTCCATAATGGTATTCAATAATTCTTTTTTAGCGTGACCGTAACCATAGTTACCTGCTAAATAATTCGCCCGCATTTCGGCAATTTTTTCTTCCCTGGCCATTAACGAGTATAATTGAAACGGTACACTAGAATCTGGATCTTTAGGTTCTTCTAGTGGGGTGTCATCAGTAATAATACCCATAACTTGTTTCTTCAATTCTTTTTTAGGGGCAAAAACGTTTATGAAGTTTCCATAACTCTTACTCATTTTTTGTCCATCTGTACCAGGAACTAACATTACGTTTTCTTGAATTTGAGATTTTGGCAATACAAAAGTCTCTCCGTACACGTGGTTAAATGAATTACCCAAATCTCGGGTAATTTCTAAATGTTGTTTTTGATCCTTTCCAACGGGTACAATTTCCGAATCGTATAAAAGAATATCGCAGGCCATTAATACTGGATAATCAAATAACCCGGCATTAACATCACTTAAACGATCTGATTTATCTTTAAAACTATGCGCGTTTGCTAACATAGGAAATGGAGCAATACAGTTTAAGTACCAAGTAAGTTCTGTAACTTCTGGAATATCACTTTGACGGTAAAAAATGGTTTTATTGGTATCCAATCCCATTGCAAGCCAAGCAGCAGCCACGCTGTAAGTGTTTTCTCTTAAAACTTTAGCATCTTTAATTACCGTAAGCGAGTGCATATCGGCAATAAATAAGAGAGACTCATTTTTTGGGTCTTCTGCTAATTTAATGGCTGGATTAATGGCTCCCAAAATGTTTCCTAAATGGGGCGTTCCAGTGGCTTGTATACCTGTTAATATTCTTGACATTACTTAAAATTGAATTTTGGCGAAGGTAAATTTTAATTTATTTGTCGCCTATGTGTTTTACGTTTTTATAACCCTTTAAGGATGGCTGTCCATACGCTAAGTTGCCCACCTTCATAGCGGGTCCATATAGGTCTAACCATTCCTTGATGAGCAGAAATATTGATATAATCACCAAAAAACACCTGTGGAATTGGACTAAAAGGAGATTCGCTTATCTTATGGTTGGTAAATGTGGCGCCTCCATCTTTACTCACAGCTACAAAAACATCGGTTTGATTATCATCGTAATTTCTTCTATCATAAAATATGGTGTACAAATAGCCCGTAGTTTGGTCAATGGTTAACCAAGGTAAAAACTGGTGGTTTGAAGTTGCATCATCATTTATCATTTGGGCTTCACTCCAAGTAATTCCAGCATCGGTTGTTTTGGTGATAAAAATATCAGTATTCAATTCTCCATTTCGTTGATCTGACCAACAAACATAAATACTACCATGATGAGGTGAATTACTCATATCTGAAACCGTAACTGGCATTCCGTTGGTTCTATTTAATCCTTCTATAGCTTGATTCCAACCTCCAATTTGTTGGGCAATTACTTTTTCGGTCTTAATAGAATCGCCAGCCACGTATGTGGTGAAATAGATTTTTTCATCATTGGCCCAAGCTACGTGAGCTTCCCCCTTTAATCCAATAGCAGGAACGGCTCCCTCGGCTGTTTGATCATCGTCCATACAATCACCAGGTATTTTACTAATTACTTCCGCTTCGCTCCAGCTCTTTCCTTCATTATCAGAATAGGAAAGCATAATCACGCTTTTATCGTTTGGATCTTCACTTCCATACATATCAAATTGTGTCCAAGTAACATAGGTTCTGTTTCTATCATAATCATAAACGGCCCATTCTTTATCCTGATCTTTTGGAGGGTGGTGTCCCATGTATTTTCCCTTGTTGAATTTTTTATTATCAGATTTCGAGTATTGACAAACAATACGATCTAAAAAGCTTTCATGCACATAGGGTTGTCCTTTGGGTAAGGATAAATGAAAATATAAGAACTTACCACTTCCGGTAGAAATTATACATGGATCACCATATACGCCATATTTAGATTTTGCGGATCTTTTAGTCCATGTGTGACCACCGTCTCTACTTAAATAAGTAGTTTTAATATTTACCCCAGCCATTACCAAATTGGTATCGGTATAGTTGATACAAATAGTAGGTTCTTCCGGCCCTCTATTAGCAAGCGCTTCATCAATTTTGATGTTTTTAAATACTTGTCCAAAGGTGAGTACTGGAATGGTAAAAAGGAAAATTACAATTATTTTTCTCATTTCATAATGGCTTTAAACTCGTTTAAAATAATAGCGGTAGCGCCCCATACCATGTGTCCATAAATATCAAAATAGGGTACTTTCATTTTCAGATTATTGGCGCCAACATTTACGTTTCCGTTTTTTACTATGGAATCGTCAAACAATAAAGAAATGGGTACATCAATGATTTGTTCCACTTCAAAATCGTCTTTCACATAATTTGGGTAATTATTCAATAAGGCCACATAAGGAGTAACCAAAAACTTACTTGGAGGAATGTACACCTCAGAAATTTTTCCAATAACATTAACTTCTAACGGATTTACTCCAATTTCTTCTTCCAGCTCTCTTAATGCTGTTTGCTCTAAATCATAATCTTCATCGTCTTTAGAACCACCCGGAAGAGCTATTTGACCCGAATGTACCCCATCATATTTTGGACGTTCGATTAATGAAAAATGTGCTTTATCCTCTTTGTTGAATACCAATATCATAACCGCACTTAATCTAGGGTTTGGATTAGCGCCAAGCATCTGATTTCTATCTTTCACCGTAAAGGGGGCCATATTTTTTTGAGCTTCAAAGTTGTTATCTCCAATTTTTGAGAGTAACGTTTTTTCGAAAATATGATATTCCATTATCTGTATAATATAACGATTTATGATAGGGTTCAAATATATAGGATTATAGAGACCCTAAAATGTTAAATTTGTAGCCTTACACTATTTTCCATGTCAAAGATTTCACTCGATAAATTTCGTTCAGCTAGTAAAGTAATTAACAGGTCTACTTGGTTCATTTTGGTGATTTACATGATTTTTCTAACTGTAATTGTTTATCAAGCCGTTAAGTTAGATAAAATCAATCTTCATGAATTGCAAACTTTAAAAGTAATTGATGATTACCAGTTTAAAACCTACGAAACCGTAAACTTAATTTTTGAAATTATTGATGATGTTAAGGAAACGAGAACTGGATTTGACAAACCATTAGAAACAGATTTAACCGAGTTAAATATGGCATTAGAAAACTTGGAAAGTGTTTACCCTGCTCCGGTGGAAGAAAAAATGTACACCCAAGACTCACTTCATTTTTTTCTGGTAGATATAAGAAAATATCATGCGAATATTATTGGGGTGGGTAATTTGGTTATGGAAGAACAAATTGGTTTAATTGATAATCAAAGTATTTTTAAATCCCAATTGAGAAAAAGCTTGGGAGAAGTGAAAACTGCGGTCGATAATTTGCGAAGTAATAGCTCACAGAAATTATCAGAGTCTCACTTAATGGGCTTTTGGATTAACATGATACAAGCCTTATTATTTGTTTTTTTAGCGATCTATGGATATGTAAGGGTTATTATTCCCTTCATAGTAGTTTTTAAAGAGACCAAAAGAATATATAGAGAGATGGATTCGGATGTTGAAAGAGCCGAGTTGAGTGAAAAAAAATCTAATTCGCTCAGAATAAAGAGTGAAAAGGAGCTGTTAATTAAGAAAGCTGAAGTGGTTAAATTAAAGGATAGTTTAGATGAGTCTATTCATCAAATTTCCAGGCTATCAAGTGAACGTAGTTTTATTTATTTAAATTCAGCTACGGATTTAACTGGGTATTTGAATGTAATCAATAAGCAGAAAGAGATTTTAGAAAATCAAACCAAAATTTCAGAACAGGATAGCTGGACTCCTTTAACGGGTGCGATTTCTCAATTAAACTCGCTTGTGGGTGATTATTTTCGAAAATCTAAAGAGAGCGTTAATAGACGTTCTGATTCTGAGGTGTATTTATCGCAACTAATTAGTGAAATAATATTATCAGCATCGGGAAAGGAGGATTCAAAATTTGAACAAATTGAAGATATGCCATCCATTAAAACGGAGGTTTCGTTGTTAAATAATACCTTAAAACCTTATTTCGAATTGATGGTTCAAAATGAAAATAAAGGAAGTATTCGAGTTTCTGCTTTTGAAAGTGGTTCGGTATGTGAGTTTAAATTTATAGGTCTAACAAGTGGATTTAATGATTTGGTAGAATCTATTTATGAAAAAGAAACTAGGGACATGGACTTTAATGAATTTAAGGTACATATGGCCAAAAGCGCTATCATAAGTCGAGGGGGAAAGGTTTGGGGACAAGAGGACGTAGCTAATAAAGGCGTGTTTTGCATTCGTTGGGTTCTTTAAAATGAACCTGTGTTTAAATAGATTTAACCAATACTGAAATTATTTTGCTTAGTGGTGGGTTAGTTTTGTGCTTCACAAGCAACTATAGCAATATGAAATCTATTTCTTCCATTAACTTGGGTAATCAAAAGGAGGAATTCAGTAAGACAAGGTTTATTATTAAAATTTTGGTATTACTGGTTAGTTCTCTTTTGTTATTAACCTTATTAGGTGTTCCAACGTTTTAAGTTAATTTTTTTTAATAAAAAAGGGGCGGTGAATATTTTTCACCGCCCCTTTTTGTTTTTAGTCTTTTACCTAATCAGGTTAACTGTCCCGGTATACTCATGACTATCAGACTCATCTGTTTCATCATGCACAATAATTTTCCAAACGTACACCCCATTTTGAGCCATGGTGGTGGTTCCTTGATGTCTACCATCCCAAGGCTGACTCATATCAGTAGATTCAAAAATTAATCCACCCCAACGATCATAAATAATCAAGGTATAATTTGATTTATCTACTCCAATACCCCTAGGAGCAAAGACATCATTTTGCCCATCACCATTTGGTGTAAAGGAGTTAGGAACGTAGAAATTGTATTCACTACCTACACGTAATAACTCGGTTACATCATCCTCACAAAGCTTATCCGTAGTTACTGTTAAAGTAATTGGGAAGGTTCCGCTATCTGCTGGGAAGGTGAACAATGGATTTTGTTCATTAGAAGCCCCTAGAGAGTTGAAGTTCCATTGCCAAGCTTGAACTTGACCAATAGATTTATCCTCAAACTGCACCGTAGTATTAAATACGGTAGTAGCAGAAGGATCCATATCAAATAGTGCTTTTGGTAATGGAAATACCTCGAAGAATGCCGTTTTGGTAACATCGTTGGTACATCCATTAGGAGTTACAACGTGTAACTCTACGTCATAAACCCCTTGAGTTAAATCAGTAAGATCTACTTGGAAACCATGCGCAGTAAACACATCTTGGTCATTAGTAATGGTCCATTCTGCAAACTGAACTGGAGTAGAAGCATTGATTAAAGAAATATCAAATGGTTCACAGCCTGAAGTGGAATCGTTGGTAAAGAAATCCATCGTTGGATTAGGATGAACATTTACCCGAACCGTATCGTAAGCCGCAGGGGTTTCACAGTTATCAGTAACCTTCACGGTATAGGTAGTAGAAACGGTTGGTGAAGCTGTAGGGTTTTGAATAAACCCATTGTTTAACCCAAATACTGGCGTCCATTGGTAGTTGTAATTTTGACCATTACCTCCCATTGCAGTAGCATTTAAATTGGTTATTTCTCCTGGACAGATATTAAGTTCAGGACCTGCATCTACTTCAATAGAATCATACATGGTTAAAGTAATCAACTTTGGAGATGAGGTACACCCTGCAGAATCTACGGCATATACAGAGTAAATGGTAGTTTGCGTAGGACAAGCGGTTTGCACACTATTAGAATCAAACCCTTGACTCCAAATGTAATTGTAAGGCCCACCAGAACCACCAGTAGCGGTAGCAATAAGTTGCACACAACCCGACACACACACCTGTTGGTTAGTGATATTAGTTGTTAAAACAATTTCGTTAGGTTCAATCACCACAATAGAAGTAGCACCCGTACAACGCATACCAGAATCAGCCACAACAATAGAGTAGTTACCCGCAGCTAATCCTGTAAAAGTTGGATTAGCACTAAAAGTAACCCCGTTGTTAATACTGTAACGATAAGGCGGAACCCCACCCATACCCGAAACAGTAATAGAACCATCACTGGCCCCAAAACAAGAGCTGTTCACTGAGGTAGCCGAAGCAATGACTTCATCAGGTTGTGTAATCACAAACGGGAAGAACTGTGTACAGTTATTAGAATCGCTCACGGTAAGTTCATAATCCGTACCGGCACATAAACCATCAATAGACGGATTATTTAACCCAATAGGATTGGTGCCTTTTCTCCAGCTATAAGTAAGCGGTAAGGTACCACCAGTAATAGCCACCGAAGAAGCTCCTCCACAAGCATTGAAACAGGTATCATTAGTAGAAGAGAAATTAGCAATCATTTCAGGCGCATTCTGCACAATTTGTTGGAAAGGAGGAGTAGTACAACCCACAGAATCCATAATAACCACATAGAAGGTATCAGCATCCAAGGTGTTGAACATATTGGAATTTTGGTAGGTCAAACCACTATCTATAGAGAAAGTGTAAGGAGTGGTCCCCCCCTGACCAAATACGTTAATAGTACCTGAGGAATCACTGAAACAAATAAGATTGGTATGTTGTACAGAATCCAATAACAGTTGATTGTTACTAGCTAAAGTAACGGTATCCGGATAAGAAACACATCCATTTGCATCTTGAGCTAGGATGAAATACGTACCTGCATTTAGATTGTTATATGAGCTATTGGGACCCCAAGTAACCCCACCATCTAGAGAGAAAGAATGAGGCGCTTGACCACCGGTAAAGTAGATATCAATAATACCACTAGCGGTAGAGAAACATAAAGGTGTATTGGTAACAATACTGTCAATAACCGGGGTATTGAAATTAATCAACGTATCAAAAACAGTAGGTGATAAACATCCATTACTATCCATGTATTGCATGGTATACGGTCCCATAGGTAGTCCAGTAAAAAGACTATCAATTTGGAACGATAACCCATTATCAATACTAAAAGTAAACGGAGCCGATCCGCCATTACTATTCACAAGGATTTCTCCATCGCTCATACCACAAGCAGGTTCGGTAAATATCGGATTAGGAGGTCCCATTTCATTTACAGAAACGACCACACTATCATCCATGACACAACCACAGAAGTTGGTGTATTGTACATGGAAAGTAGTGGTTTGATTTACTGAAATAGTTGGGGTAATACCATTTACACTGATTAACCCCAGTCCAGTATTAGAATACCAATAGACAATAGGTGGATTAGGGCCACAATTATCAAAAGCTTCAGGAGAAAGAGTAATGGTATCACCTGCGCAAATAAGCGTATCAGGACCCGCTTCAAAGTTGGCCACTGTAATTTCATATGAAGTAGTATCAGAACACACGCCAAAGGTATCTGCCAAAATTACGTTATAGGTAGTGGTGGTATCTGGCCAAACTTGAGGTGATTGAATAGTAGTATCACTAATGTCTTTATTTGGCCACCAAGTATATGTATACGCAGCTGGGTCAATTCCAAAACAGAAAGTAAAACGTGTATCCGGACGAATAAAATTAGCTTCACTTGCCAAGCCTCCTAGACATGCATTTCCAGTATCAATGGGTAATGCCATGTATGATAAATATTGTTGCCCTCCAGGGGTAGTGGCTTTAAACCCTCTTGTTCGTGTACTGGTATTCTGGGTAGCCCCATTTCCACGATTATCAAAGCAGATTTCTACAATTAAGTTAGAAGATCCATCCCAAACGTATGGAGTAGAAAACGCAAGCATATTCCACCCCGTTGTAATACTTACGGTTTGAGAAGGAAATACATTAACCAAAGGTACACTTGGGTAAATAGTTGCCGGAAGTGAATTAATATTTGAGGCACATCCAATACTCAATGAGTAGTTAAAATAGGTTGAAGTACCGTTTATAGTAGTGTTGTAAAAGCCTAGCTCGGTAATTAATCCAGCAGTTAAGCCCATGGCTTGAAGCTCTGAACCACGATAGTAATACATTTGTTTAACCGATTCAAAGGCATTTCCAAATGGAGCAGGATACATTGGTGTATATGGTGTAGGAATGGTAGTAGGTAAAGTCATTAATGGTCCCGCGGTACCATCTGCAGGATTATAATCCAATAGAATATCTGTTGTATACCC
This sequence comes from uncultured Flavobacteriales bacterium, assembly GCA_913057875.1. Taxonomy (GTDB): domain Bacteria; phylum Bacteroidota; class Bacteroidia; order Flavobacteriales_G; family Salibacteraceae; genus CAJXZP01. Next base: position 215 of record CAJXPI010000063.1, on the reverse strand, counting down.
TTGATTTCCACAAGGAGCAATACTTTCAGCACAAGTCGGACCTAAATTTTCACCAAGATCTAAAACCAGATTGGATGAATCTCCAAAGTTGCAAATCTCTCCTGGCTCCGGCATAATAGTAGGGAATGGAATAGGAGGAACCCGTCCTATAGTATTGCTAGCTGTTTTTATACACCCTCCTGCAGCTGTCTCTTATACACATCTCCGAGCCCACG
>CAJXPI010000062.1 GCA_913057875.1 uncultured Flavobacteriales bacterium | reverse complement strand
AAATAAGCTTTTTTAATTTTTTATTTGCTTTATCGCTAATGTGATACGCTTAAATATCCATTCGGGTATTTTCCTCCGTTGGCAAACTAAACCTTCTTCCAATGGCAAATCCTTTAAACAGTAAACAGGCTAACAAATGCGAGTAACCGGCAAACGCTTCTAACATAACGCCACTCACTCCGTGCATTTCATCCAGCAAATCTATATCGTTAGGTATTGTAATTCCTGAATTCTATGCGTATTTTTTTATGGGGTTTGCAAGTCGAAATGCCCCTAGTCCTGCTAGTAATAATCCTGATAATACCAACACCACTATACTGATAATTTCCATCTTACAAATTTTAATAGTTGTTTTTGATTGTTATGATGCAATGGTATTACCGGTTAGTGACAGCCTTGTGTCAGGGGTTATTTTCCAGCCTTATTTTATTTAATAATTTAAAACTTCACACTGAAATCCGCTTTGCTGAACTAAGCTAACCACTTCTTTTTCTTTTAAGTTATTTCTTGTTTCAATACGCAACACCTTATCCTCATCATCCGTATCCACAGTCAATTTCAAAACCGCGTTATGGCGACTAAAAAGGGATCGTACTTGCTGTACTTTCCCTTCTGATTGAATGTTTGTTTTAAATACGAGAACCTTCATATATCCGTGTTTAAGCTATTCGCTACCTCATCTTAAAAATATACTCGGTACATCAAATTGGGAAACATTGGAAATTGCTGTACATACCCAATATTACCTGGTTTACTTTCATCGTAGTACTCCGATAATTTAGCTTGGTTACTCGTTACATTATCAATGTTCAAAAACAATTCATGCGTAGCCTTTGGACGGTTAAACTTATAGCTTGCCGAAATAGTGATCGAATACACATCCTCAATATTGTCGTTGAACGCCTTACTGTAATCCCAATATCTGTCGTTCTCCGGTTCCACCGCTAAATCACCATTGCCATCTCTTAGTAGTGGAATAATTTTCTTACTTCCACCTACATACACTTTCGCATTTAAGGACAGTGTTTGGTTTTCCTTTTTTCCTAATTTTTCAAACTGTTTTCCAGCCAAGAAATTCACAATGTAATTCCCATTAAAAGTGGTATTTCTTTCTACTCCTTCTAACGATTGGTACTTGGAATTGTAGATAGATGTATTGAACAAAAAGTAGTAGTTATTATCCAAAAAGCGCTCTAACGTTAATTCAATTCCATAGTTATGACCGGTTCCTTTATTTACCAAGTCGATATACGAAAACTCTAACCCTTCGTTAATGGTAGCGTAATAGCTGGTGTCATTATTTTCAACCGGTAGGTCATACAAATTTTGATAATACACCTCTACTTTGGCCCGTAAATTAGGCGTTATTCTGCGTTCGTAACCCAACACAAAATGATCTGCTTTTAATAAACCTAAGTCCTTATTGGGTTCCACAATAGAGCCATCGGGCTGTTGCACTTTGGCAAAATAATGGTGTAAACTTTCCATGGTACTATGCTTTCCATACCCTGCCGTGAACGTATTAATACTTCCCACTTTCCAACTTGCCGCTAAACGAGGTTCTAATGTGCTTTTATTATTCAAGAGCACATTCATATTATGAAAGCCACCTACCAGCGTAATGTTTTCGTTTAATCGGTGTTTCCAACTTACAAAATTTCTAAGGGTTCCAATATTCTCATGAAAATCAACCATTGAAAAACGTTGGGCAGGTTGTCCTAGTAATCTGCTTTGCTCATTCAAAAAATCATCCAGAGTGTATTTAGTACCTACTTGAATTTTGTTTTTGGCGTTTATTTTATTGTTATACGTTAAAGCCCCTCTAAATGTAGAGGTCTTTACATGCGACTGGTAGTTCTCACGACTCGTTACTACCGAGTCAATAAACTGCCCTTGGTCATCGTAGTTTTTTACGGTGGTATGTTCCAGTACATCATCTTCTATTCCAGTAGTAGAATACGATAAAGCCGTTTTTAAATAACTGGTTTTACCCAATGATAAGGTGTGATTAAGTCCGGTATTCAATAAATACGAATCCTTATTAAAATCTTCTGAAACTCCTACATCTGCGCCATTATCTCCGGGCACATCCCAGATGTCTGCTTTTACATCTTCCAGGTATAAATTACTCATGCCCGACAAGCCAAATAAGGAGAAGGTACCGATTTTTTTAGTGGGTAAGGTCAGCTTTACGGTAGCATCTTGAAATTTAGGCGTTCCATTGATGTCTACTAATCCCATATCGTTAATTAGCGCAATGGTAGAATATCTATAATTCACCAAAAAGGAACCTCCATATCCTTTCTTTAAAGGACCTTCTAAGGTTAAATCCGTACCCATGACTCCTAATCCAAAAATGGCTTCTAGTTTTTCGTTATTCCCTGAGCGGAGTTTCACATCATAAACCCCTGATAGCACATCACCATATTCGGGTGAAAAAGCCCCGGTGTAAAAATCGGAAGTGGCCAATAAGTTGTTATTTAACGCGCTAATTCCACCGCCTACAGAGTTTTGATCAGCAAAGTGGTTGGGATTAGTAATTTCTATTCCTTCTAAACGCCATTGCACATATTTAGGAGAATTCCCTCTTACAATAATATCGTTGCCTCCATCTTGCGAATTCCCTACTCCGGCAAAATTGGAAAGGATTCTAGAAGGGTCGTTAAAACTACCTGCAAAACGCTCCGTTTCCTCAATAGAAATAGATTGGCCGCTACTAATCACCATATCGTTTAAGGCATCTCCCTTTCTATCATAGGCACGCACCACAAACTCTTTCATTTGTAAAACGGATTCCTGCATATCAATATTTAGAATGGTTTCTTTACCCGATTTCACCACAATATTGGGAATGGTCATGGGTTCGTAACCGATGTAGCTAAAAGCCAATGTGATTCTACCCATGGGCATTTTTTCAAAACGGAACACTCCGTTTACATCTGTAACGGTACCTACTAAAGGGTCTGATCCTACTAATCGAATCTGTACGCCAATTAGCGGCAATTTGCTATCGGCATCTAATACCGTACCCCTTACCGTTTGGGTTAAACTTTGAGCCTCTGCAAATGGCAAAATTGTCAGTAGCATAAATGCCGTAATTACCAGTGTTTTCATTTTGAATAGATTATGTTTAGTTTTTGTTTGTGCAAACCTATTCTGGCGGTAAGGGTGAAATGTTCGGGTTTTCAGGCAGAGGTTCTAATTTATAAATCCGAACGTTTTGTGTTCAATGGCCTTAAGCGAAGGAAGTTGGCGAAGGCTTTTTTTATTTCCTAAATATCAAATAATCAACTAATTTCAGGCTCTCAATCAAAAACCTAGAACAATGAAAAATGTATTACCAATTTTGCTGTTAGCCTTCACCATTGGATTAACCAGCTTTAGCAATGGAAAGAAATTCGTGAAATTTGATAACTATGGGTTCTATTTGGGTGGAAACCCAGATAACTCGCCCCTAAGTTTAAAAATTAATGAAGACGGCACCTATAATTTTTGCGATTACAGCAACATGAAAAAGCCCGTAAAGGTTACCGGTAACTGGACGCAAGAACGCGACCGTATTGTGTTGCAGGGAAATGAAAATGTGAAGTTTCACAACTCTTGGAAAATGGATCCGGATTGTGCATGTTTAAAATCCCAAAAAGGATTGACGTTTCATAGGTTGTGTCAGAAATAAAAAGTTGGGGTTTTACGGAATTGAAAACCGAAGCCAATGAGGATCGGTAAAAGACTTTGCAAAACACAGCTCACCAAATGAATGAAAAGGCGGTTTTTTAACCGCCTTTTTTTACTGGATAACTAAGAATACGAGTCTGGTTAATTTAATATTTGTTGATTAGTTTCTTATTGATAGGAAGATTTTCTAATTCAATCTGCACTTTTTTATTGTGGGAAGATGCTGGGGTAAAAACCGAAGGAAAGAATTACAACCTTACTCCATCCCTTTATTAAATTGTTTGGCAGCAAAAACTTTAAAGGCTAGCCCTACATTCCACTCCCAATAATTATTGGCTAATTGGGCATGTACTTTTTGGTAATCCACCCAACCATAACCAATGGTCCCAAACACGGAGAGGTAGTTATAGTTCATTAATTTGAAATACTTGTTTACGGAGGTTCCTAAGATCACTCCCCCTGCAGCATTCAATGCATAGGTTTGGTTCAATTCATCCTCGTTAATTACCTTAAAGGTGGTATGGTTGTAGCCTAGATACGGCTCAATAGATATCATTTTTTCTAAATCAAAAGAATAACCCACATAATAATCTATGCGGATGTTATTCAATTTGGCAGAGGTAGGTAATAGGATTCCGTAAAATTCTAGTTCTTTATTTGGAGTAACGGTACCGGGTTTAAATCTAACCCCAAAATTGAAATGATCCATAGCCAGAGCCAAATTGAAATTGGCTCCCCCATGTTGCCCTAACCAATCCGTTGTTTCAGCTCCGTAGTAATAATTGGAATAGGCCATTTCCATACGCAAACCCCATTTAGATCGCTTTATGCACCGTAATACCTCATACGGTTCTTGTTGGGTGCTATCGCTATTTTTCGGATTTACTTTCATAGATCTGCTGGGTTCTAAGGTGAGGGTATCGGTAGCGCAAATCACTTCGGGGTTACATTTTTGAGCAATGACCGAACTGAAGCTACCAATGATTACAGTAACGAAGAGAAATAAACGGTTCATTTGTAGGTTATCTTTTTATGGAGTTTGTACCGGTGAATAACGGGGTAGGCACCGAAATATTACACCTCTCAATTTCTTTAAAGGCTATTCCCAAATGGGCTATAATATCAGAGGCAATTAAGCTTTCTCGGCTCTCTTTATTACGGGCTAAATCGCCTGCTAATCCGTGGACAAAAACACCTAAAATGGCGGCTTGTTTTGGAGCGTAATTTTGAGCCAATAAAGCGGTTAAAATTCCGGTCAGTACATCGCCACTTCCTGCGGTGGCCATTCCGGCATTTCCGGTAGGATTAAAATACACTTCTCCATCCGGACACACCACAGATGACTTGGCGCCTTTCAAAATCACAAACACTTTATGGGTGGCACAAAATTCTTTGGCTAAGGCTAATCTATGGTGTGCTCCTTCCCATTCTCCTACCAATCTGCGCCACTCGCCTAGGTGCGGAGTTAAAATAGAACCTGCCGGTAGTCTTTTTAAGGCCTCTTTATTAGTAGCCAACATATTTAGCGCGTCAGCATCTATAACCATTGGTTTTTTAGCCTCATCTAAAATATTATTTAGAATAGTAATAGCGCTGTTTTTTTGTCCTAAACCAGGTCCTACGCCTACACATTGATAGGTAGAAAGGTCCTTTTCCTCGTTTAAATTAACACTTGAATTATACGGAATAGTCATCACTTCGGGTACCGAAACTTGCATGATATTATTTCCACTTTTAGGAATATGAGCCGTAACCAAACCTGCTCCAGATTTAATACACGCTTGACTACTTAAAACCGCGGCTCCCATTTTTCCTTTGCTTCCAGCTACAATTAAGGCATGTCCGAAAGTGTTTTTATACGCAAACGAATGTCCCTTTTTATGGATCAGTTTTGCGTGAAATTTAGAGGTAATAAAATGGTCCGTTTTTTCGCTAGAAATAAAGTCGGAATGCAAGCCAATGGGAAGCACTTTTAAGTTACCTACAAAAGCTTGGTTTTCGGGAAACTGAAAAGCCAGTTTTTCAAGCTCAAAAGTGAGTGTATGATCGGGCTGAAAAATAACACCCTCATTTGCATCATTGTCTTCAGCAAATAAACCAGAGGCAATATCAATACTTACTTTAGGATTGGAATGCGAGTTTAAGTGCTCAATCACTTTAGCCACCCATCCCGTAACGGGGCGTGTTAACCCTGAACCGAAAATGGAATCTATAATCACACCGTTACTATCCAAAAACGCATGGTCATCTTCAGTTAAATACTGAAGTTTAAGATTCACCTCATCTAATCGATCTTGATTTAGTTGATTATCATCACTAGGGTTACTCACATCCACGTAATACACACTTACTCGAAACCCAGCATTGGCTAGCATTCTGGCAACAGCAAGTCCGTCTCCGCCATTATTACCAGAACCGCAGAATACATTAAAATGAGACTTGGGTTGAAAGGTCTTTTCTAACCAATGAAATATTTGCAAAGAAGCACGCTCCATTAAATCAATGGAGGAAATAGGCTCATTAGCTATAGTAAAGGCATCTGCCTTTTGGGTTTGAGATGCTGAAAAAATCTTCATCAGTCGCGTGGTATTGAGATTTACCCAAAGTTAAAATACGTAAGGGCTAATACTACTATTGTTGTTTTAAATTATTTTAAATAATTCTGGTAACATTGACTTTTTGAAAGGACTATTGTCTAATAATTGATTTAGAATACCTCCTGTTGAAAGAAGAAATAGACTTTATAGTTAGCCTTTTTGTGCAGTGTTAGTCTGAGAGAAGCTTGGAATTGCGTTCCCAGAGGGAAAGGAGCATGGAGAGCGAGAACGAAGCGGTCGCTTGCGAAACACCTTTCAAAAAGTCCCCTTTTTTTGTTTCGTTTTTTTGGGGAAGCAAAAAAATGAAAAAAGCAAAAAGTTAATGGATTCACTTTTAGTTAATTTATACTCTATTCTAGGCAAATATTCCAGTAATCGAATAATAAAAGAACTATAATTAACTTAAATCACAGATTTAGAAATTTTCGGAACTTCTAACTTCGGTTCCCGCAAAACAAACTCTGTGAGAGTAGTTTTGCGAGGATTCTCGAAAAGGAACTACATCGCAGATTTAGGCATTTTCGGAACTCCCAACTTCCTACTCCGGACTTCGGTCTCCGGACTTCGGTCTCCGGTCTTCGGTCTCCGGTCTTCCAACTTTCCGCATAATAATCCGTGTTCCCTTATCATAAAACACATAACTCCATGCCCAATTAATAAACACCACCAAACGACTACGGAAATCTACCAAGAGCATTAAATGCACAAACATCCAGGTTAACCAACCTATAAATCCACCAAATTTGATAAAACTTAAATCTACCACCGCTTTATTTCTACCAATGGTGGCCATGGTACCTTTATCGTTATAAACAAATGGCTTTAATTCTTTGCCTTGAACTAACCGATTAAAATTTTGGCCTAAAAAACCACCTTGCTGCTCGGCCACCGATGCCAACATGGGATGTCCGTTAGGAGTAGCCTCTGCATCTATTTGAGCAATATCGCCAATGGCGTAAACATTATCTAACCCTTTTACTTGATTAAACTCATTGGTAATTAAGCGCTGCGCACGAGATTTCTCTACATTCAACCCTTTGGGTGATTGTCCGCTAATTCCGGCCGCCCAAACCAAAGTATTGGTTTCAAAATTTTGAGAGTTACAAGTCACGGTTTTACCATCATAGTCTTTCACCATGGTATTTAACCAAATATTGATATCTCTATCTTTCAAGTATTTTTCTGATTTACGCGAAGCATGCGCGCTCATATTTCCTAGCACTTTAGGCCCGGCTTCCAGTATATGAATTTGCATACGTCTAATATCCAAATCCGGATAATCTTGTGGCAGCACTTGCGCCTTTAATTCGGCCAACGCTCCTGCTACTTCCACTCCAGTAGCTCCGGCACCTACAATCACAAAATTCATTAAACGCTCCCGTTCTTTTAAATCATTGGTATTTAAGGCCTCTTCAAAATTTTGGATAATCAGGGAGCGTAGATCTAAAGCCTCTGATAAACTCTTCATCGGCATGGCATATTTCTCAATATTTTGCATCCCAAAAAAATTAGAAGTAGCTCCAGTGGCTAATACCAATTTGTCGTAGGTTAAAGAACCTATTGAGGTGTGTATGGTTTGGTTTTCGGTATCTATTTCTGTGGTTTCGGCCATACGGAAATAGAAATTCTTTTTGCCCTTAAATATTTTGCGAATAGGATACACAATAGAATCGGGTTCTAATCCGCTACTGGCAACCTGATACAATAAGGGTTGAAAAGTGTGGTAGTTGTTTTTATCTAATAATACAACCTGGTATTTGGTGCCGTTAATTTTCTTACAGAATCGTAATCCTGCAAATCCACTTCCAATAACAACAACACGGGGCAACTCTACTTCTGGGATGTTCATCTTTGTTTGTATGTTTCAAAAAATCGCATCAAAATTAGGGTTTCTTTTTGGTTATTTGATTAATAAAATAGTTTTTTTAGATGTCCCTAAAACTATTCATATTTAAAGGGCTACTCCGCTGTACTAGAATCCTCCAAATTTTGTTGCGCTTTAATTTTCGCCTTTAATTCTTTGAGCTTTTGCGCACGGTTATCCTTCTCTTTACGCAGCTTACTCTTTTTGCGATCCATTAATTTGGTATGTTTCGCTTTATTCTTGGTGTTCTTTTCCCTATTTGATTTTGCCACAGCACTTTAACTAAAAATTAGATTCTTTTTGATACGAAATTTATAAATAGTTATTTGTCAACTACTTAAAAAAAAAGAATTTTCATAAACAATTGTTTTTCAACTAAATAAATAACGTACCTTTTAATCCCGATAATCGTAAATGATTATTGCACACGCTAAAATATACTAAAAATGAAATTAAAAAACCTCATCCACAAGCTACGGAACGAAAACTCTCCACTAGGAGAAGTGACCCGTATAATTGAAAAAGATAGCCACTACCATAGCTATCAAAATGAGTCTCGGCTCAAAGAATACTTATCTCAAAAAATGAAACAAAAAGGCATGTTAACTCATTTTGCTGAATTACTTTCTATTCACGAGTTAATCAACCACCAAGTTACAGAAAACTGAAATTAAAAAAGCCAGTAATTTCTTACTGGCTTTTTTAATTTCTATTTATTACTGGGACATTTCATCCCGATAACCTCATTTTATTTCTTCTTATAGCTTATTTGTCCCAATTCAACGGCTATACCCACTTTAGCCAAAATGGTGAATATAAAAGCTCCTAGAGCGTAAATAGCCAATGTAATCATGATTTCAATCACCGATGGTGAGTATTCTACAATTTTACCCCATTGTCCAGGAATAAACCCAGGAATGATTAATCCGAATCCTTTCTCTACCCAAATACCTACAAACAGCATAATACAGGCTACATTCAAAAACTTTTTATGCCATTTGTTTACGGTAAGAATTACGGTTGCCGCCACATTAAGTAAAATTCCGGTCCAAATCCACGGAACCAAGGCATCATGTCCATCTAAACCAAAGAATAGATATTGCGCACTGATACTGTGATGTGTTGGGAAATAGAATTCCTTAAACAACTCTGAAATCAACATGATTAGGTTAATCTGAGCCGCCACGGTTACCACCATAGAAATTTTGTCAATGGTTTTCTGAGTAATGTTATACTCGGTCCATTTTCTAATTAAAGTCAAAATCACAATAATTAAAGCCGGTCCAGCTGCAAAAGCGGAAGCTAAGAAACGAGGTCCTAATAGGGCATTATTCCAAAACGGACGCGCCATTAACCCTTGATATAAGAAAGCCGTTACCATATGAATACCTACCGCCCAAAACACGGATAAAAATACCCCAGGTACATATACCGATTTTTTAGGCTCTACTCCTTTATATCTGCAAAATAGTATATAGGCAGGAATAGAAATGTTAATAATCAGATACCCGAGTAAAACCAGTACATCCCAACTCAACATAGAGTTTGGCCAATTCAGGGTTCCAATACCCGGAATCATATGCCACAAATTGGCTGGTCCACCCATATCTACGGTTACAAATGCCATACACATGATTAGCGCAGCAACTGCGAGTCCTTCACCAATCAAAACCGCATTGGCAAAATCAATATCTTTTAATACATAGGTGGGCAATACTAGCATTACCGCTGCGGCCGCTACCCCAACTAGAAATGTAAAATTAGAGATATACAATCCCCACCCTACATTATCACTCATTCCAGTAACAATTAAGCCTTTATCAATTTGCACATAATAGGCACCTGTTCCTACTAACATAATGGCCGTAAGAATAGTCATCCATACATGGTAAGCCGTTGGCCCATGGGTGACGAACTTAAAAGCATCACTCAAAAAAGAACCGCTAATTTTTAAAAATCCCATTTTCAATCATTTAATTCGTCCATAATTAATCCATGTAATACCAAAACTTAGGCTCTGTACCTAAATCTTCTTTTAATCTAAATACCTTCTTGTTTTCCAAAATGTATCTGATTTCACTCTCTGGGTCTAGAATGTTACCAAAGGTTCGTGCTCCTGTAGGACAAGCTTCTACACAAGCCGGGTTTTTACCTTCACGTGAACGTTGCACACAGAAAGTACATTTTTCCATCACACCTTTTTTACGTAATCTATTCCCCAAGTAATGTTGTTCCTTATTTACTTCTGGCTCTGGCACGGTAGGTTGTTTCCAGTTAAAACGTCTTCCATCATACGGACATGCCGCTAAACAGTATCTACACCCTACACACCAATCGTAATCAATTACCACAATACCATCGGTTTCTTGCCAAGTGGCTTCTACCGGACAAACTTTTACACATGGTGGGTTATCACAATGAAAACATTGGGTTCCTAAATAAAAATTTCCTTCTTGCGGTACTTGATGCGTAAATGTATCATCGGCCATTTCGAAATTGATGCCGTTTTTCTTGTTCATTTCATGAATACGGATGTATTGCATCTCGGTATCCCTATCCTGATTGTTTTCCTCTACACACGCAGAAATACAATCGCCATAACCTTGACATTTACTTACATTGAATGCATAGCCAAAAAGCGTATTCTCGTTCGGTTTCTTATCACTAATGTTTACTTTATGTCCCGTACGCTCTTCATAGTTGGCAGATAAACGTGCAATGGTTGCTTTCCGCTCCTCATCGGTCATTACCTTGTAATTTCCTTTAAAGTACTCTTGCCATTTGGCATCTGAACACCCTGCGCCAGATAATGCAGCCGAAGCTACAAATCCTCCTGCCATAGCCTTCAAACTAGATCTACGATCAATAGGCTTTTCAAAAACCTGTTTCACCCCACCCGACTCATCTACTTTTTCGGCCGATTGGTTAAACAGATTCTGTAATTTCTTAATACTATCAATAATCATATTTGGCTATTTTTTGGCACGTTGTTCTACCATACGTGTATTGATTCTACTTGGGTATTTATGCGGGAAACTAGGACTATGCGGATTATGACAATTCGTACAGGTACGTTTTACCACAGGCTTAGCCCATCCTCCAACACGTTTTCCATGCGCTCCACCCGCCCAGTCTTTATATTCTTGCTGGTGACATTGTGAACACAATTTATAACTGTTGTTAAAAGAAACTCTTGCCCCTGTAAAGGTGTGCAATTCGTCCATATTGTTTTCACTATGGCACGTATTGCAATTCATGGTTTCGGCATTGGCATGTTGCAACTCAATATTCCAATGCGATTTCTTACCCATTTTAGGTTTTAAAGCCTTAAGTTCCTCTAATGGTTCATTATGACATTCGCTACATTTAAATGAAGTGATTTCATTTTCTCTATTTAAAATAGCAAAATGACGACCTTCAGCGGTAACGCTTACAGTATCCAAATAAGCCAAGTGTTTTACAGAGCTCATTGGAATAGAATCAGGTTCGTAAGGCTTTGATTCTATGGTTTTAAATACACTTTTATGATTACCATGATGGTTATTCATAATAAGATTACTAAGTAATGAACCGGCTAGCAGAACCACTACTATTATTAGTATAGATGATACCCAAGTTTTCATACTTATTTCAATTCTTTATAAAATGCTTTAACTTCTTTCGCTTGATCGTTTAATGCATGGCATTGGCGGCAATTAACGCGTTCTGGATGCGTTACTCTAATTTCTGCAGGAGCGGATGGCCCTGAATGACATGATAAACAATCTTGTCGCATATCTAAATCATGCGGTATGGTTGGTGGACTTCCAGGTAAAGCGTGATTGTGAATGCTTACTGGCATTCTTTTGTCTTCATCCCAATTAGTACCCTTAAACAAGGTTTCTGTATTTACGGCAGCATGACACTGTCTACAGTTTATCTTTTCAGGATGTGGTACCACCGGAGCAAATGCTTCAAACTCGTTAACATATCCCCCATTTTGGTGACATTTTAAACAATCCTTTCCTCCCAAGGTCATTTCATCTTGAATGGGGTGCGGAATAAATGGTGGCGCTCCGTAATACATTCTATGCGAATAATATTCATCTAAGGTTTTCTCTGGAACCCACTCCTCAAAGGTGTTTTTGTAATATCCTGCGGCATTCCAGTGTTCGTCACTCCACTTTTCAGTAGGTACTGGAATAGCTTGAAATTCGCTACGGTCAACAACCGCAAACGAACCCGCACTATCAATAGACTTGGATACAATCATTAATCCTCCAGCTATTAACAGAAAAAACAACATTAATATAATGACTCTTTTCATAGCTTAGGTTTTAAACTTTTTCAACTTTGATCGCACATTTCTTGTAATCAGGCTGAGCCGAAATAGGACAATAAGCATCAATAGTCAACTCATTAATTTTTAAATCCTCATCAAAGAACGGAACGAAAACCATTCCTTCTGGCGGATTACCTCTACCATTTAACATGGCATCCAGGACAATAGTTCCCCTTCTCGAAGTTAATCGTACTGGATCTCCATCATTTACGCCCATTCGTTTGGCGTCTGCAGGATTAATCTCTGCATACGCTTGCGGCATGGCCTTGTGTAATACTGGAATTCTACGTGTCATAGATCCGGTATGCCAGTGCTCTATCACCCTTCCGGTATTTAACCAGAATGGGTAATCTGTATCTGGCTCTTCTGGTGCGGGCTCATAGGGTCTTTGCCAAATAATTGCTCGTCCTTCTGGTTTCCCGTAAAAGTCAAAGTCTTCAGCTCCGTTTGGATCATATGCCGCACAAGCAGGATCATATTTCGTATTGTAACGCCATTTGGTTTCTTTTCCCTCCACAAACGGCCACATTGCTCCCGGTTGAGATTTTAACACCTCCAAAGGTGCCATGGTATGCTTTTTACCCGCATGGTGACGTCTGTACTCGTTATATATTTCTTCAATATGCGTTTCGTCTTTGTAGGCAAATTGCTTTTCATACCCCATTCTTTTAGCTACCTCCATAATTTGGATCGTATCACTTAAAGACTCTCCTGGCGCATCTACCATTTGCTCAAAGTACTGCGTTCTACGTTCAGAATTCCCGTATAGCCCTTCTCGTTCAATCCACATCGCGGACGGCAGAATAACATCCGCAATTTCAGTAGTCGGTGTTGGATAAATATCCGATACCACAATGAAACGATCTTCTTTCAAAGTCGCGTCTCGGTAACGGTTCAGTTTAGGCATGGTAATCATTGGATTGGTTACTTGAATCCACATAAATTTAATCTCACCTCTATCTAAAGCCCTAAACATAGAAACCGTATGGTGTGTAGGCTTTGGATCAATGTTAGTTACCGGAACACCCCAAATCTCAGCCGCAAATTTTCTATGCTCTTCATTCATTACCACTCCATGAGGTAATTTATGGGTTAAAGTCCCTACTTCTCTTACCGTACCACACGCACTTGGTTGGCCCGTTAAAGAAAATGGACTATTACCAGGACTAGAAATTTTACCAACTAAAAGGTGAATGTTATAGACCAAATTGTTAATCCATGTACCACGGGTGTGTTGATTCATACCCATACACCATAAAGAAACCACTTTAGTATTGGCATTTCCATATAAAGAAGCCATGTATTTAATGTCTTTAATAGAAACTCCTGAAATTTTGGATACCTTCTCGGGTGTATAATCTTGTAAGAAGGTTTTGTACTGTTCGAAATCTATTTTTTGAGGCTCATCCTTGAATTTATAATCGTCTTCTAACCCATAGCCCATTTTTGTCTTTCCGCTTAAGAAATTCACGTGATCTGCTACAAACGATTTGTTCATCCAACCATTTTCAATGATTTCGTAACAAATGGCATTGGCCACCGCTAAATCTGTATTGGGTTTAAATAGAATAGATCGATCAGATGCCTTACTCGTTCGAGTGGTTCGGGTAGCGAAATCAATAATCTGCGCTCCGTCTTTCATTTTACGGTCAAGCAGTCTAGAAAATAATACGGGATGCATCTCTGCCATATTATTCCCCCAAAGAACAAATACATCTGCATAATCAAAATCTTCATAACAGCCCATTGGTTCATCTAAACCAAAAGAAGTCATAAACCCTGTAACGGCACTTGCCATACATAAACGTGCATTTGCCTCTAGGTTATTAGTTCCAATACATCCCTTCATAAATTTAGAAGCTACATATCCATCTGGAATAGTCCATTGGCCAGAACCGTACATAGAAACGGCATCCTTACCATGATTGGTAATGGTTTCTTGCATTTTTGAAGCTACCAAGTCAAGCGCTTCTTGCATTGGTGTTTCTACCAGTTTTCCGTTTTTACGGACCCAAGCATTTCTTAAACGGTCTTTCCCGTACATAGAAATAATGGAATGATACCCTTTCATACAACACAGCCCTTTGTTAACCGAAGATCTAGGACTGTCTCTTATACACATCTGACGCTGCCGACGATCTACTCTGTGTAGA
>CAJXPI010000061.1 GCA_913057875.1 uncultured Flavobacteriales bacterium | reverse complement strand
GTTTCTCCCCTCGTGGGTAGTTTTTGGCCATCAAAGAAGTCACCAACTGGTTATGCGTGACATTACATCTACCTCCCCCAGAAACTTTAACTTTGGACAAAATTTTATTCGTTTTTTCAAATAGCGTAACCTTTGCCTCTGGGTGATGTTTTTTAACCGACATTGCTGCGAAAAACCCAGCAGCTCCGCCTCCAATAACGGCTACTTTTGACACGGACTTTTCCATTACCTTACTTCTAAAATTTGAATCTTTCTTCCGTTAAAACTAACCTCATCACCCTTTTTCTTACCCATAAAAAGTTTGCCTACAGGTGCGGTAGGAGAAATCACGAAAAAGTCTTTACCCTCAATTTTCACGAGACCAATGCCAATTCCTATATAATACACGCCATTATTTGCTTCTACAATACTACCCATTTTCACTTCTTCAGAAGGTGAAAAGCTTTCCAGTACTTTAATTGCCGGTTTTTGTTTTAGCATGTTATCTAGCAGCATTGCATTATTTTCTTGCTCTAATTGCATTAACGATTTACCCGTTTCATGCTTATCGCCTGCACTACTTTTGCTTTCATTTTGAGCTGATTCTTTAGCAGAGTCAATAACAGACTGTACGTGATTTATTTGATTTTCAATAAAGGTGGTGCAGTAATTAATTAAATCCTGACGTTCTTTGGTAAACTCGCTCATAGCACAAATGTAAAGGTTAGCAACAGCATGGAACACGCATTTTTCTTTATTTCTTAAGTACTGGAAAAATTACCTTGAAACACTATTTTTGAAGGCTATGGACAACACCACTATATCTCTTTTTATTTCGGTTATTGGAATTCACCTTTTAGCGGTTATGAGTCCGGGGCCTGATTTTATTATGCTCATTAGAAATGCCATTACCTATTCGCGTAAAACGGGAATGTGGACTGCCGTAGGCTTTGGATTGGGAATTGGCATACATGTTATTTATAGCGTTTTTGGGTTAGGTTTTATTATTTCTAAAACTCCATGGCTTTATAATGCCATTACGTATCTAGGGGCAGCGTATTTAGCCTACATTGGAATTATGTCTTTCAAAAGTTCTGGAAGTTCTATTTCTATTGATGAAACCAAACATGCGCATGACATCTCAGCCATGAAAGCTGTTCGGATAGGATTCTTGACCAATGTGCTAAACCCCAAAGCTACCCTTTTCTTTTTGAGTTTATTCACCATTTTGGTGGGCCCAGATGCGACTACCCCCGTTTTATTAGGCTTAGGGGGTGTGATGATGGTCAATACGGTACTTTGGTTTTGTTTATTGAGTTACTTGGTAACTCATAGTAAAATCCTACCCACGTTTGAGAAGTTTCAAAACGTATTTAATAAGGTTTTCGGAATTATATTGATGGGAATAGCAATTAAAGTAGCTTTCTTTTCATAGCTACTTATGGATACTCAAATCTTTTACCTTCAATAGCTAGATGGCTATTCTCAAATATTTCTTTAGTTTCTTCTAAATGGGAAGTTAAATCTTTATACCTAGCAGAATAATGTCCCACAATCAACTCACCTACTTCAGCCATTTTCGCAATTTTAGCCGCTTGTGCCGTGGTGGAATGCCCCGTGTTTTTGGCCCGCTTCAATTCGGTTTTTAAAAAAGTAGCCTCGTGATACAACACATCTACATTTTTAATCACTGGAATAATATTTTCCGAGTATTTTGTATCGGAACAATAGGCATAACTCCAAGCTTTAGGAGGATCAGTGGTAATTTGTGCGTTAGGAATAATTTTTCCATTATCGGCAACAAAATCGTTTCCTTCTTTAATTCCATTGATTTGAGATACTGGAATTTTATATTCTTCAATATGGAATTTATTGATTTTACGTTTACCTGGCTTTTCCCGAAACAAAAAACCATTAGTAGGTATGCGGTGTTTTAAAGGAATGGTAGAAACTTCCACTATATCATCTTCATAAATCAGCTCTGATTGCCCATGATTTAACTCAATAAAATTCAGATCAAATTCATAACCGCTATTCCCTACTTTCATTTGCAGGTCAATAATTTCTTTAAGACCAGGAGGAGAAAATATTTGTAAAGGAACAGTTCTACCCAAAAGGTTCATCGTGCCCAGTAACCCGAATATTCCGAAGTAATGATCACCATGCAAATGAGAAATGAATATAGCCTTTAGCCCTTGAAGTTTAATTTTGTTTTTACGGATTTGCAATTGGGTTCCTTCGCCACAATCAACCATAAACTTATGTTGGTTAAACTCTACAATTTGAGACGTAGGAAACCTATTTCCTATTGGAATTGCTGAATTAGCACCTAAAATAGTCAGATTAAATGCCATTCTTTTTTATTCCTCTTCCTCTCCGAAAAAACCAAGCTCTCGCTCTGTAATTTCCATGAATAATAAATCTCTAGCTTCCGGTATGGTAGGTATAATTTCCATTTGTGTCAGGTTAGGCAATTTCTGTTTAGTAACCGCCAAAAAAGAAAAATGTTTGGTTTTATGCCTATCGGCAAAATTGTTTAAGAATTTTATAGATGCACTATCTACTTTGTCCATGGCTGAAATATCCAATATAATATTAGCATCCATATCAATTTCTAAAGCAGATTTAAAAACACCTACATTAGTAGATTCCCCTTCTACCACTAGCACCAAATGCTCATCTCCTTTTACCCATCGTGTAGTCATAATATTTTATTGACGGTCAATTTTTTCAGCAAGTAAATACAATACTGCCATTCTAATAGCGACTCCATTTTCCACTTGGTCTAAAATAATGGCGTGTTCTGAATCTGCAATATCACTAGAAATCTCTACTCCACGGTTTATTGGCCCCGGATGCATGATAACTATCTTTTTGGACAAAGAGTTCAACAACTCTAAATCTAAACCATACATCATCGTATACTCTCGAAGAGAAGGAAAATACTTAATGTCTTGTCGTTCTAACTGAATACGAAGCATATTTGCTACATCACACCATTCTAAGCCCTTTCTTAAATCATACTCCACCTTTACTCCCAGAGACTCAATATGTTTTGGCATCAAGGTTCTTGGCCCACAAAGCTTTACCTCAGCACCTAATTTTTGTAGAGCAAAAATATTAGACAAAGCTACTCTTGAATGTAGAATATCTCCTACAATCAAGACCTTAACACCCTTCACTTTTCCCAGCTTTTCACGAATACTAAAAGTATCTAACAAAGCTTGGGTGGGGTGCTCATGGGCACCATCTCCAGCATTTACGATTCTGGCATCTACGTTTTTTGATAAAAACTGAGCTGCCCCTGCATTAGGATGTCGCATTACCACCAAGTCTACTTTCATAGCCAAGATGTTGTTTACCGTATCAATTAGCGTTTCCCCTTTCTTTACCGATGAAGATGCTGCCGAGAAATTAATGACATCCGCAGATAACCTTTTTTCGGCCAATTCGAATGACAATCGCGTGCGGGTAGAATTTTCGAAAAACAGATTTGCCACCGTAATATCTCGTAAAGAAGGCACTTTCTTAATAGGCCTATTTAGAACATCTTTAAAATTATCAGCGGTTTTAAAGATGAGTTCTAAATCCTCTTTGGTGAGATCTTTAATTCCTAAAACATGATCAACACTTAAACTACTCATAATTATTCAATATTTGTCAAAATCACCTTTCCTTGTTCTCCTATCCATTGCACATCTACTCGTTCCGAAACTACGGAATCAATAGTTTGACCAACGTAATCTGCCTTTACCGGAAGTTCTCTACTAAACCTACGTTCAATAAGTACTAAATACTCCACCGAGCTAGGTCTTCCAAAATCCATCAAAGCATCCATTGCCGCTCGAACAGTTCTTCCCGAAAAAAGCACATCATCAATTAAAATCACCTTCTTATTTTCTATTAAAAAGTCAATGGTTGTACCCGAAACTTCAATAGGAGTATCTCTTCTTCTAAAGTCATCTCTATAAAAGGAAGCATCTAAAGCTCCAATTTCAATTTCCTTATTTCCGGTAATTTCTTGAAGTCTAGCATGAATAATCTCCGATAAATAAACACCCCTAGGCTGCATACCAATAAGGACTGTATTTTGAAAATTATCGTGATTTTCAATGAGTTGATAACATAACCTGTTAATGGTTAACTCCAAGTGTTTTCGGTTTATTATGGTCTTTGCCCTCATTACTAGCAAATATAGAATGAATTGGGGTTATAGGGTATTATGTTGTTAAATATTCCCACATTTTTTAGAGAAATAAGGGCACAAAAAAAAAACTAAAAATCTTTAGTTTTTAGTATCGAAAAATCAGAAAAGTCGACTTACATTTGCAGCGCGGGTTAGTCTTACACGACCAGCTCCCTTTTAATCCCCCAGGTCAGGAATGAAGCAAGGGTCAAAGGTTGTAGCGGTGCGATGTAATTAGCTAACCCGTTTTTTTATGCCTTAAAGTTTAAGAACAAACTGCTCCATTGCTTTCTCTTCTTCGTATTTCATCCTGGTCAGCTGTACAAACACTTTCATTCACTTCCGTGGAATCAATTACGTTTCCCTGACCATCTACAATTTGATGATACTCTGTACAGTCATAGCATTTAGAACAAGAAGATAGAAAAAGAATAAAAAGTCCAAATAATAGTAATAGTTTTTTCATAAAGTATTCGTTGATTGGCCAAAATTAACCAAATTTGATACCAAAAATATGTTTCGAAATTTTCTAACGCTATTCACCTTCTCGTTCTTTCTAATAAGCTGTCACTCTACTAAAATTGAAGACATCAACTGGCTAAACGGCCAATGGGAATTTGCTTTTAACGAAAGTATTGAAATAGAGAACTGGACGATGAACCCCAATGAGCTTTCAGGCAAAGCCTATTTTGTAAACCATGGAGATAGCACCATTATGCGTGAAATGGGAATCATTAAAGAAAATGGAAATTTGGTTCTTGTTATTCAAGAAATGGGGTTTGAATATATTTCAAAATATAAAATCAACTTTTTGTCAGCTGATAGTTTGGTAGCTGAAACTTCCAGTAATATTTGGCCTCAAAAAATAGTATACGTTCAACGCAATGAAAACCAACTAGTAAAACACATGAGTGGTCACCAACAGCAAATGCTTAATGTATCTACCTCGTTCTACACCCGTAAAAAATAAGGTCTCTCGTCACCGAATATTATTACTATTTCGTGTGCTAATTAATTAATTCTTCTAACTTTGGTAGGAACTATTATTGAAAATCATACTAAAAATTACTTATGAAAAAATTTACTTTACTATTTGCTTTTGCTTGTTTGGCATTTACCGGAGTTAATGCTCAGGCTACAAAAGTCTTAAACTTTGGAGGACTTGGAACTGGATTATATGCAAGTATAGAGTTCCCTGTATCAAAAACTATTACCATTGCCCCTATGGCAAATACTGATTGGGAGTTCAATCATTTGGTTATTGCCGCAAAAGGAAATTTTTACTTTGATGATCTTTTTGGATTACCTACAGCATGGGACGTTTATGGTGGTGCAAATGCAGGTTGGAGAATTAGTGACAATGGTGAGTTCAACTGGGGAGCACAGGTAGGTGGTCGTTGGTACTGGAACGACAAGTGGGGCATCAACGGTGAATTCGGAGGAGGATCCGGAGTTACGGGTGGAGTTGGTGTAACAATGAAGTTATAAATCCTATTAGTCAAAGAAATTTAAAATCCCCGGTAGTGAAAACTATCGGGGATTTTAAATTTTAACTATTCGGGTTTAGACTAATTTCTTCATGGCCATCATGATACCTAAATGAAGTGCTTCATGCATATTATTAAATTGAATAGCATCTGATTGATCGCTTAAAGTGATTCCATAACTCGTAGGGTATTCTGAAAAAGACCCAAAAAGGCCTTCTTCTAGATCTTCTTCAGTATGGTTGATTACTGGAATCAGCATTTCTTTTAATTCCAATATATCTTCTTCCGAATACTCGCTCTCAGGTTTAGTTCCTTTACGAAATTCATCAATAATATTATCCGTAATCAAAACATCTGTATTTGCCAACTTATATACCAACAACTGTTGCGTAGCCAATACATGACCTAAATGCCATACCAAGTTATTATTGTACCCTTCTGGTATTAAGTTCATTTGTTCTACCGATAAACCATCAATCACCTTTAAGATGTTTTCTCTGGTTTTTCTATTTACATCAAATGCATTCATGGTTTTCTAATTTACAGAAATATTAGCATCCTTTAATGCCTGTGTTAATTGATTTCTTAATCCCGTAGAAATAGGTAACAATGGCATTAACATGTTTTCTTCACAGATACCCATCCTTTTCAATACCGCTTTAATTCCTCCTGGATTTCCTTCAGCAAATAACAACGGAATAATATCACATAATTGGTAATGGCGTGTTCTTGCCGTTTCCATATCTCCTTTTGCAGCAGAGTGAACCAAATCACAGAACTCTACAGGTAATGCGTTAGCAATAACACTAATTACACCATCAGCGCCTAAGCCCATTTGATGTAAAATCAAATCATCATCACCACTCCAAACTAAAAATCCTTCCGGACGATGTTTTATAATTTGAGACATTTGAGCTAAATCGCCAGAAGCTTCTTTCACCCCAATAATGTTATTTAATTCAGCCAACTTTAAAGTTGTTGCTGCCGACATGTTTGAACCTGTTCTGCCCGGAACATTGTACAAAATAATAGGTAATTTAAATGCATCGTTTAATGCGGTAAAGTGCGCTACAATACCCTCTTGAGAAGGTTTATTGTAATACGGACTTACCGAAAGAATAGCTGAAACTCCCGTTAAATCAAGTTGTTTTTCTGAATCAATTAGCGCCTGCGTATTGTTTCCTCCATGTCCGTATACTACTGGAACTCTTCCATTAATATGTTTCACAGCGAAAGAAAGTAACTCTTGCTTTTTATCTGCAGCCAAGGTAGCTGATTCTCCTGTTGTTCCTTGAACAACCAAAAAGTCGACACCACCAGAAATGTTGTGTTCAATTAGTTTTTCGACCCCATTATAATCAATGCTACCATCTGCGTGAAAGGGAGTTACTAATGCTACTCCAACTCCTTTTAAATTCTCCATTTTAAATTATTTTCTATTTATCATTTTTAAGAAGTGAATGACGTTTTTTGAAAAGGCATCTACGCCTTCTTCTTTTGAACCATCAATCAACAAATCAAATATGTACTCATTTTCGGGGTTAGGTTTACCCACTTTGGTTTTTGCTTGTACCAATGCCATGATATAATCTGTTGGCACTTCCATATTTTCGGTACAATCTATCATTAAATCATAATCCTTTTTCATCAATTGTTGATGAAATTCGTCTTTGGGAATTCCCCATAAACTCAAATCCTTTTTACCTAAAACCTGAACCTGTTCTTCGTTTATAAATGAAGGCAACTCCTTTTCTAGCGTAAAACCCAACAAACTGATTTGGGAAATCGCTTCTACTTTCAATTTTTTCTGAAAAGCGAGTATTTCTTGATACCTACTTTCCGTATTAATATCAAAAACCAATAAACCCGAATTCATTTCCGAAATATGAATAGCCTCCGGAACTCGTTTACTTTTTTCAACTCCTTTTTTAAGAAGCCATTTACCTATAGAATTTGCTAAAAACGCAATCATCATTCATTCAATAATTTCACCAAATCTTGCTCGGAGATGATTTTCACACCCAGCTTTTCGGCTTTTTCAAATTTACTCGGTCCCATTTTATCTCCAGCTACAATAAATGCCGTTTTCTTAGAAATGGATCCGGAGTTTTTACCTCCATTTAGTTCAATCAACTTTTTCAACTCATCTCTGCTATGATCTACAAAAACACCCGAAATTACAATGGACATTCCTTGAAGTTTTTGACTAGACTGAGAAGCTTCTTCTTCCGAAATTTCCAAATGAAACCCTAATTCTTTCATTCGCGAAATTAACGCTTGATGATGAGGGTTCGAAAAATATTCTAGGATACTTTGGACAATAACTTTTCCTATTTCATTTACGCCAATCAATTCCTCTTCCGAAGCATTCATTAGTGCATCCATATTTTTAAAGTTTCGTGCCAACGTTTTTGCCACCACTTCTCCAACATGTCTAATTCCTAAAGCAAATAATACGGTTTGGAACGGCTTGTTTTTAGAGTCTTCCACCCCTTGCAAGAGCTTCTTTACCGATACATCTGCCATCCCTTCTAAACCAATTAAATCATCGTACGTAAGACCATATAAATCAATAAATGCCTTAATAAGTTCCGCTTCAAAAAGGGAAACAATGGTTTCATCACCCACTCCCTGGATATCCATTACCTTCCTAGAAATGAAATGCTGCATTCTACCAATTACTTGAGGCGGGCAACTCACTTCATTAACACAATAGTGATTGGCTTCTCCTTCTTTTCGTTCTAGAGGTGTATTACATTCTGGGCATAATTCAGGATAGGTATACGGAACCGAATCTGAACTTCGTGCTTCCATATTTACAGCAGTAACCTTCGGAATTATTTCCCCCCCTTTTTCTACCTGAACCGTATCACCAATTCTTAAATCTAGTTTTTGAATGTAGTCTTCGTTAAACAACGATGCTCTTTTTACCACCGTACCCGCTAACAAAACTGGCTCCAATTGCGCCACCGGAGTAACCGCACCTGTTCTTCCCACTTGTAAAACAATTTCATTCAAAGTGGTTTCTACTTGTTCGGCTTGATATTTAAAAGATATAGCCCATTTAGGTGCTTTGGCAGTACTTCCAATTAGCCTTTGCTGTTCTAAGCTGTTCACTTTTATTACAATACCATCAATAGCAAATGGTAAGTCAAAACGGTGTTCGCCCCAGTAATGAATAAAATCCATTATGTCTTTTTTACTGGAACAGATTTTAAATCTATTATTTTTTACAGATGGTGTCAAAAATCCAAATTCATTTAACCCAGTCACCGCTTCATAATGGGAAGTTCCCTTGGAATTAACATTACTGTAAATAAAACAATCTAATCCACGTTGAGCTACAATAGATGAGTCTTGTAATTTTAAGGTTCCTGAAGCCGTGTTTCTTGGATTGGCATAAGGTTGGTCTCCATTGGCAATCATTTCTTCATTCAACTTCTCAAATTGAGCATTTGAAAACATAATTTCGCCCCTAACCTCTAGTTTTTCAGGATATACCCCCCTTAATTTTAAAGGAATCGATTTAATGGTTTTCACATTATTGGAAACATCATCTCCCTGTATACCATTCCCTCGCGTTAACGCCTGCAAAAATTTACCCCCGTCATATTTAATGGCAATAGCCACACCATCATACTTTAATTCGCAGACAAACTCCACTTGATCACTTTCCAACTCTTTGTAGATACGATTGATAAACTCTTGTATTTCCTCCTCTGAATACGAGTTTCCTAGTGATTGCATCGGAATATCATGCTTAACTGTATTAAATGATTTGGTAATATCTCCTCCCACTCGTTTGGTGGGTGAGTTTGGATCAGCGAACTCCGGATGTTTCTCCTCTAACTCTTGCAGTTTTTTGAGTAATTGGTCAAAATCAAAATCAGAGATTTCGGGATTACTTTCTAAATAATACAGGTGATTATGATGGTTTAATTGCTCCCTTAATTTTTCAATTTCTTCTTTAATCATAAATATTTATTTATAATATTCCGGGTTCTTTTTCTTAAATCTTTTAGCCGGCCATGAATCCTTTCCTTTAAAATAGATGGACTTCATACGCAACACTCTTTTATGGTGAAAAATGGTGGTAAAAAAATGGCCTATTTTCACCTTTACCCCATAAGAATAAAAAGGGGTTGTCAACCTATCCGTACTTTGTTGGCCTGCTCCATTTGTAAACCGAAAGCCAACTCCACCATAAAGGCCTAACCAATAGTTGACATTATACCCTCCATTGGCTCCCAAAGAAAACATTCCAAATCTATCCGTAGAATAATCGTGAGCAGCAATTCTATTATTGTCCTCATCAAAGGCTAATCCGCTCACCCAGCCTTGACCAAATGCAAAAGGCGTACCCAAATACCAACGGTAATTTTCTATCATAACGTATTCAAAAAAGCCTCCCCATCCCAATATATTAGTTTGATAATTGTTTACCTCTGGAACAATCGGCTCATAGGTTTCATAGGTTCTACTTATAGCATAGTACAATCCGAACTTATATTTTTTTTGGTATTGAACCCCTATTCTAAGAACATTCATTTTTACGTTCACCCCTGCGGTCAGCAAAGTTCGTTCATGGCTTAAATCAAAAACAAACTTGGTTTTATAATAGAATTTTTCTCTGATTTCGGCATCCAGTACACTATCACGTTCACTAGAATGGAACTGTGTGAAACCAAAGTTCCAACCCAAAACAAATATTAAAATGATCCCATACCTATTCATTTTCGGACCGCCTTTATCATTCTTGGTTTATCAAAAAAATCATTTCTAACATCCAATTCTACAAACCCCTGTTGCAATAACATATTCTCTGTTTCTGAGGCATAACGTTCATTGATTTCAAAAAACAGTTTCCCCCCAGGTTTCAATGCCATAAAAGCCCATGTGGCAATACTTCTATAAAAAAGTAAAGGATCTGAATCATCCACAAACAATGCCGTATGCGGTTCAAATTCCAGCACGTTCGCACGCATTTGTTCTTTTTCCGAATTCAACACATAGGGTGGATTAGACACGATTACATCAAACAAAGAGGTTTCAACATGCAATTGAAGTGCATCACGCTCATTAAACGTCACCTCCACATTATTCAATAGGGCATTCTTGCGAGCCATCTCTAATGCCTTAGGTTGGATATCGATCCCGGTAACAACAGCCGAGGGCAATTCCAACTTTAAACTAATAGCAATACATCCACTACCCGTTCCAATATCCATGATTTGAGGGTTTGCAACCGACTTTAATTCCTGAGATATCCAAGTAACTAACTCTTCCGTTTCTGGCCTTGGAATTAAAACCGATGGGCTAACGGTAAACGGCCTCCCCATAAACTGGGTTTCACCAGCTATGTATTGGACGGGTTCAAATTTCATTAACCGTTTTACAAATCCAATAAAGCGAAGCAAATCACTTTCCTTCATACGCAATTCTGGATTCATCATGAAATCCATTTTCCGCATATTAAGTTCGGATTCCAGTAATATCCAGAAAAAACTTTCTACCTCATTGTGTGAATATAAATCATCTAATTTGAGATGAAAATAAGCACAAACCGAACGTATTTTGTTATCGGGCATTTTCATGGAGATAAACGGAATTTACTGATTTAAAGATTGGCTTCAAATATAGCGAAATACTTGTTTTTAAAATGAAAATTAATCGGCTTTGAACAGCAAAAAAAATTACTTTTGGTATACAAAAAACAAACTATTTCTTCACACGAAAAATATATAAAAAGATGCCTTGAACTGGCGCTATTAGGTAGAGGGAACGTTTCACCCAATCCTATGGTTGGTGCGGTAATTGTCTATAACCACACTATAATTGGAGAGGGTTATCATATGCGGTTTGGGGGGGCACATGCTGAAGTAAATGCAATAAATGCAGTGAAAGACAAATCATTGCTTCAAAAAAGCATCATTTATGTTTCGTTAGAACCTTGTTCACACCATGGAAAAACGCCTCCCTGTGCCGATTTAATTATCAAATCAAAGATTCCTCATGTGGTTATTGCATCTATGGATAGCAATGCGGTAGTTTGTGGCAATGGAATTAATAAGTTAAAAATAGCTGGAATACGAGTTGAGGTTGGAATTTTGGAAGAAGAAGCCAAAACCCTAAATGTTGCGTTTAATCTCTTTCAAACTAAAAAGCGCCCTCATATAATTTTAAAATGGGCGGAATCAGCTGATGGTTTCATTGATACCCTTCGAGACACAAAACATGGAAATGCGGCTCAAATTTCTAATTCAATTTCTTCCCTTTGGGTACATAAAATGCGAAGTGAAACCGATGCTATTTTAGTAGGTCGAAATACTGTTAATGTTGACAACCCTTCCCTAACCACCAGAAAATGGTTTGGTAAAAACCCGTTACGGGTCATAATAGACTCCAACTTAACAACTAAACGAAACCGTCACGTTTTTAATGGAGAAGAACCCACCTTAATTTTTAACGTAAAAGAAAATAGGATTCAGAATAATCTAGAATGGATTAAATTAGATTCATCAAAAGATCTTTTACCCCAATTACTTACGGAACTGCATTTTCGGAAAATTCAATCTTTATTGGTTGAGGGGGGCGCTTTTACCACTCAACAATTTATTGATAATTCTTTATTTGATAAATGCGTGATCATAAAATCTGAAATGGAATTAAAAAAGGGTGTAAAAGCTCCACAAATAGATTCTTCGAATTTTAAAACCCTGAAAATTAATAATGACCAACTTTTTTATTATGGTTAAAACAATAACTGTTACATTGCTATTTCTATTTGCCTCAGCTGGAAATTTATTACAAGCCCAAAACAATCCAAAAGCAGATAGCCTACAATTTGAGATTAATAAAGAATCTGATATTGTTTTCAAATCATTACTAACCTTAGAGTATTCCTGGGAAATAAAGCATACCAATTTAGAGAAGGCCTTTGAAATGAGTAATTGGGCTTTATCAAAATTAACGGCTCACCACCATGCGGAAGGAATTGCAATAGCGCACAGTTATATTGGCATGTATTACTTTATTCAGAATAACTTAAAAGAAGCCATTAGGCACTTAAAAAAATCTGAGAAACTATTCTTACCCCAAAAAAACTACGAACGTTTATCAAGAGTTTACAACAACTTAGGCATTGTAAGCAGCAATTTATATGATTATGACGCAGCACTCTTATACTACAATAAATCTTTAGAAATTAAGGAACACCATTTAAAGAACACCGATCTATCAGCAAACCTAATTAATATTGGAACCATTTATTACGATCAAGGAAATTACGAAGAATGCATTAGGTTTAATGAGGAAGCACTAATCATTACCTTACGAGAAAAAAGAATAACATCCACCGCAGCTGCATATAGTAATTTGGGCGTAGCTCATGAAAGATTAGGTCATTACAAGAAATCTATTAATTACGCTCTTAAAGCACTAGAATTATACCAAAATGAAATTAATAACCCCTTATCTCAATCCAGAGCCTACAGCAATCTTGGAGCAGTATACATGTCGCAAGGAGACTATGAAGAGGCGGAGTTCTACTTTTTTAGGGCGTTGGAAATAAATGAAGAAATTAACAATCCAACACAAAACCTTGTTTCGCTTAATAACTTAGCCGAGTTATACCGAAGACAAAAGAATCTTGATAAAGCTGAAATAACAATTCAAAAAACCCTTGTTCTATCTAATAAAACTTCTGACATTCAAGAAGAACTTATTAGTTTAGAAACAGCTTCGAATATTGCCAATGACCAACATGATTATGAATCTGCTTTAACCTATTTTAAAGAATATATTAGATTAAGCGATAGTGTATACACCTTATCTAATATCCAAAACATGCAATTAGCACTTACACAATCTGAATTAGCCATTGAAAAAGTAAAAGAGGAAAAAGAGCTAGAAGCAAAAAGAATTACAGCACAAAAGTTAAATATTCGTTTTTATTTTGGGGTAATCACCGCTCTAATAGTATTCAGTATGCTGCTGATATACTCATTGGAAATTAGAATTCCGAATTGGAGTTTTAGCATTTTAAATTTCTTTTTCTCCTTATCATGGATCGCCAATGTCTTTCTTTATTTATTTGTTGAAAGTGGGTTTCTTGAATCATTCGGAACACAAGTATTCTTTCTAATAATTCTTTCGGTGATTGTATTTGGCTCGATGCTACATGCCTTTTTACAAATTATTTTTTCAAAAAAACTGGGTTATTATGAATGATTCTGATGCCTATAAGGAACCCTCCATAATTTCGGAAAGTATATTTAAGGACAAAGGTTCCAAGCATTTCGGATATGTATATAGCGTAAAATCAGAACAAGATATTCAAGAACGACTTGCGGAGCTAAAAAAACTACACTACGCATCTCGTCATATCTGTTATGCATACAGTTTAGGAATAACGAATGTTAAATCAAAAAGCACCGATGACGGAGAGCCGCATAATTCTGCAGGACCACCCATTTTAGGACAAATAAACTCTTTTGAGTTACATAATACCTTAGTGGCAGTGGTACGATATTTTGGAGGAACAAAATTAGGTGTAGGAGGATTAATAAATGCCTATAAAACTGCAGCTAAGGAAGCGATCCTAGCAAATACCATTATTACTAAATACAGATTCAAAACCTTTCAATTGGATTTTCCGTATGATTTAATGAGCGATATTATGCGATTCAGCAAACGAGATGGCATAACCATAGTAGCGCAAGATTTTAGGGAGTCGTGTAAACTTACCCTTCAAATCAGAGAGAAATATATGATTGAATATCAAGATTTTCTGAGTAAATTGCATCTTCTAACCACGAAAGAAATTAAATCATGAAAATACGTTCTACCTTCTTTTTTGTATGCCTAACTTTATCTGTAACTGCTCAGGAAATTGCGTCTAAAGGATTGGTTCATTTCTGTCTCTTATACACATCTGACGCTGCCGACGATCTACTCTGTGTAG
>CAJXPI010000060.1 GCA_913057875.1 uncultured Flavobacteriales bacterium | reverse complement strand
GATGTGTATAAGAGACAGGTAATCTTCCGCTGGATAGAAAATTTCGAATGGCGTAATTTCCGTAACAATAGGATCGGTAAAGACTGCAGATACTGAAAGTTTATTCAATAATAATTCAGCGGTTTCTTTTTGTTCCTCTGTAGTATAAAAAATTGCAGATCGATATTGGGTTCCTACATCGCCACCTTGTCTATTTAAGGTGGTAGGATCATGAACTTTCCAAAACACCTCTAAAATTTCAGTAAATGAAATGATCGAATTATCAAATTCAATCATTGCAACTTCCGCATGTCCGGTAGTGCCATTGCATACTTCTTTGTATGCCGGGTTTTTAATATGGCCACCTGAATAACCTGATTTCACTGATAAAACACCTTTTAGTTGTTGAAAAATAGTTTCAATACACCAAAAGCACCCTGCTCCTAAAATAGCTATCTCTTTATTTGATTCGTTCATGGTTCAATTTTTCACAAAAGTAAATGGTCACGCTAAGTTAATTGTCAGGCAAATAACAAACCTAAATAAGCGTAATATTTTTTTACCGATTACATTTGTAATATGAGAGTTCTATCAACTAATATTTCCAGTATTAAAACCATAATCATTGGTAAACAAGAAATGCAAACGGGTATGTATAAAAAGCCCATTGCAGAAGGTATATTCTTAACCAAATTAGGTGTGAAAAATGATGCTGTAGTTGATGCTCGATATCATGGAGGGGCTGAGAAGGCCGCTTATTTGTATGGCAAAAACCATTATTCTTTTTTTAAAGAAAGGTTTCCGGATGCGGATTGGGAATTGGGTATGTTTGGTGAAAATATAACCTTAGATGAGTTGGATGAATCAGCCTTAAATATTGGAGATGTTTATACCCTAGGTGAGGCCGAAGTGAAAATTTCTGAACCCAGATTACCTTGTAATAAGTTTGGCTACCGATTAGGAGATCCAAAAGCCATCAAAGCTTTTGCAGAATCCAATTATCCTGGGGTGTATGTGCAGATAATTAAAGAAGGGAAGGTTAATCCAGGTGACCTTATGAAGTTGAAGGTGAGTCAACCTGAAAAACTTAGTTTAACTGATTTATACCGATGGTTTTTAAAAAAATCGCAACATGCGCATAAAGCGGCTGAGTTGATTGCCAATCCACACGTTACGGAAAACATAAAAGAACAATTTAGAAAGGTATTAACTAAGGAGAGAATTTTACTGGAAGCGGAGAAGTATGTTCGGGAACAGTTGGAAGGAGAGGGCTCTGGTCATGATTGGTGGCATATTAAACGTGTATTGAATTTATCCGAAAAAATGGCGAAGCAATATCCAGATGCAGATTTGTTTGTAGTAAAACTAGGAGCTCTTCTACATGATATTGGGGATCATAAATTTCATGATGGCGATCATACCATGGGACCAAAATTGGTGGGGGAATGGCTGAATGATCATTCGGTAGATTCCGAAAGTGCAGAGAAAGTATTGGAAATTGTAGCAGAAATATCCTTTAAAGGAGCTAAGGTAGCCACTCCAATGAGTAGTTTAGAAGGTGAAATAGTTCAAGATGCTGATCGTTTAGATGCTATTGGTGCAATGGGTATTGCTCGTACGTTTGCTTATGGGGGGAATAAAAATAGAGAAATGCATAATCCAGAACATAAAGTAGAGGATCATGAAAATTTTGAAGCCTACAAAAAAACTACCGGGCCAACGATTAATCACTTTTACGAGAAGCTCCTTCTTTTAAAGGATAGAATGAATACAGAATACGGAAGCGAATTAGCAAAAAAACGCCACCAATACATGGTGACGTTTTTAGAAGAATTTTTTGAAGAATGGGAAGGGAAACGTTAATTACTCCGCATTAAACTGACCGTTCCTTTATAATCTGTTCCGTTAATGGTGTAAATGTAAAAGTAAACGCCATCTGGAAATTCTCTTCCTGTAGATGACCTGCCATCCCATGTGTGAATACCTCCGGTGGATTGATGAACAACCGCTCCGTTTCTATTAAATACGGTTAGGTCAATGCAACCACTTAAATCGCCATTACTTGTAATTTCAAAGTAGTCATTTATTCCATCACCATTTGGTGTAAATACGTTGGATACTTGAATATCTGTTAAACTATCAAAACTAGGACCCTGAAGTGTTATTTCGGTAGTGTCGAAGCAACCATCGGAAGAAGTTGTAATTAGTGCTACCGTTGCTTGCTTATTATAATCAAAAACCAATAATGGGTTTTCATCTGTACTTACAGTTTCTCCATTAATTAACCATTCGTAGGCTGTGGCTCCAATACTGTTTTCATTCACTTGAACACCTACACCTTCACAGGTTGGAAGAATGTCATATTCAAAAGCAGCCGTAGTTTTTGCTAATGAATTGATAGTGAAATCGATGGTGTCTTTACATAAGTTGGCATCTGTAATAGTAACCGAAAAGGTAGGGTTTGATCCTGTCCATATAGTAGGTGAGCCTGAGGTAGAATCCGAAACTAAATTGGTTGGACTCCATTCAAAAATAAATGGTTCTATGCCGTTTTGAATACTTGGGTTCAATTGCAATTCAACGTTGTCACAAATAGTGGTGTCCGTTTTTCCTGCAATTTTAAACACAGCTACATAGGTGGTGTCAAAATTAACACAGCCCAGTGAATCGGTTACCTGAACCACATACCTCGTGTCTTCTGTTAAGGAGGCTAATGGATTAGCTAAACCAATAGAGTTTAAACCGGTATTTGGACTCCAATTAAAGGTTGATCCATTTGGTCCGGTTGGACTTCCTCCAATGGGCGCAGGAAGATATTTACATGCAAAAACGGTATCGCCTGCACTTGCAAAAGGAATGGGTTGAATATCAATAAAAATTGAATCCAACGAACTGCATAAGTTAACGTCTGTTAAGGTAACGGTGTACATCGTAGGAACACTAGGAAAAGCAATAGGATTAGCAATTGTGCTATCTGATAAAGTATTTCCTGGACTCCATGAGAAACCACCCGTTCCGTTTGCTAAAAGTTGAATGCTATCTGATTCGCATACATAGCTATCAGGAATTACGGTTAGCGCTGGTTTAGGAATACTAATAACGGTTATTGAGTCTGTTCCAGTACAGGTGTCATTACTTGTTATTACGATATAGGTGGTTGAGCCATTTGCCAATACAGTTGGGTTAGCAAATGTGTTATCATTCATATTAGCAGAGGGTGTCCATAGATAAGTGGTGCCAAATGGCCCTGTTGGGTTACCTCCGATTATAATTGAATCACCTTCACAAAACATTTGGTCAGGACCGGCATCAGTAGGCACTGTTGCGTTAACCGTAATAATGGAAGTGTCGTTTCCTTCACATCCATTGGCGTCAAAATAATTTAAAAAGTAGGTTTGATTTGAGGGTGGAAACACGTCTGGATTTGCGGAGGTAACTGATGAGATGAAGGTATTTGGACTCCAGCTAAAACTAGTTCCCGATGCAGCTATATTTAGCGTATCTCCTGGACATAAAAAGTAATCCCCTAAAATTCCAGAAGGAATGAGATTGTTTACGTTAACTATTACCGAATCCTTTCCAATACAGCCAAAAGAGTTGGTCAGACTTACCACATAGGTAGTGGTTACCGTTGGTGAAGCCGTGGGATTTGGAAGTGTGGGGTCATTAAGACCATTAGTTGGTGACCACGTTATTGCATTGTTTGGGTCTTGGGAGGTTGGCGAACCTCCAATTACCACAGGGATACCCTCACAAACGGTTTGATCGTTTCCGGCATCTGAAATTACATCTGATAAAATTACATTTCGAACTAAGGGGCCATCAATACATCCATTTTGGTTCGTAGAAGTAATGGAAAGTGTACCCGTTGTTTGTCCAGGATTCCAAATAACATTTATACTTGGAGAGCCATTTCCACTGGTAATCGTTCCTCCCGTCACGGACCATTGGTAACTTACATTGGCAAGGGTATCCGTAGTAAAAACCGAAGGGTTGTTGTCAATACAAATAACAGAATCGCCATAAATAGTTTGAGGTCCCACAAAAGGAATCACGCTAATATTAACCAATTGCGGAAGCGGTAAAGGAGGACAATTACTATCCGTTACGACAACATCTACCACATAGGGTGCTGTTCTACCTTGAGCACAAGTAGTGTTCCAACAAATGGTACCCGTTACAGAACCAATACCAGTAACCGGACTAGTCACTGTGGCTGCGGGGTTTGTAAGCGATGAATTAAAAATATCTCCTGTGGCGGAAAACTCTAAAGGGTCGTTGTCTAAATCATCATAAGTGAGATCGAAACATAATCCTAAACCCGCTTCTACTTGGTAGTTCAAAGCATTGGTGGCTGTTGAGTCTAAGTTGGAAACATTTTGTTGGGGTTGATTATTATTCGGACAATTATCTGAGATTAACTGCATATTTCTGCGCGTAATTCCAACAATGTTACCTCCTCGGTATTCTCTTATTTCTACGGCAGCGACAAAAACACCGGTTGAATTGGTTAGAAATCGTGTTAAACCAGTCTGGTAATCTACCGAAGAGAAACTTCCCGTACCCAAAAGATTTCCAAGATTGTAACCTGTCTGGTAAGTCACTGCAGGTGGTGGAAATGAGTAGGGATTTAAAAGCGGATCAAAGTAGGGGGCTTGTGGTGGTGGTGCAGTACCCCCTTGTCCGGTGTAGCCCTTAAAAGGTGTTTCTAAGGTATATACCAAAGAATCTCCGTCTGGATCAACCGCTGAATTAGATATATAAGCAGTATCGGTTCTACAAATGTAAGACAGCAAGGTGTCTGTGAATTGAGCCGAATTATTATTTATCAAGGCACCATTCTGAGCGGGTATCCAGGTGGTGTAGGCAAAAGACTGTGCCCCCGAATTTGTTAAATTTAAAATTCCACCAGGTCTACAACATCGATCATAAACTACCCAATATCCTTGCAGGGAAGGCGCTAAAGAAATAGTAGCTTCATAGCGGGTTAAATATACACACACACTGGCTAACAAATTGAATGGGTCGCAAATATCAGGAAGGTTTGGATCGACCTCATTAGAATCCACAAGAAAAAGATCAATATCATCTGTATAGGGCAGCGCCCCTGCAGGGTTTAGCCCTCCCTGATAAATACCTACGTTTATAAAAGTTTCCGGAAAAGTACCACCGCCACCTCCTCCTCCCCAATTGGGAGAGTTACAATCTTGATAGGCATCTAAGGTAATTTTATAGATGATATTTCCGGGAACCAACGGATCAGGACCTACGTATTCATATCCAACGTTTCCTCCAATTAAATGCGTGGCAAATGAAGAAGTATGAATTAAAAGCAAAATCAAAATAGCCCAAAGCATCTTTTTAATTCTCGTAGCTTTAAAATGAATAGATGTGTTCAAAATGAGAATGTTAATGGTGAATGTGATTTAAAAAGGTACCAGAGGTATCCTCTATGTTTTAACACGCAATTTAGCGCAAAAGGGTTTGTCTCACAAGTGCCTTTTAGAAGTGAGGGTTTATTTGTCAATTAATTGGCGAAAATGACATTATTTTTACTTTACTGCTCTCCGATTCTTTTCCAGAATTAGGTCTGATAATTCTTTGCCCATTTGACCTGCAATGGCCGTGTTTTCTTCCGCACGTCTTGTTAAATAGGGCATGGTTGCTTTTACTGGTCCGTAGGGTAGGTATTTAGAAACGTTATATCCTGCATTTGCAAGATTATAACTGATAGTATCACTCATTCCCTTTAATTGAGAAAAGTAAATTCTTCGATCATTATTTTCTAGATTGTATTCCCGCATTAACTTCACTAATTTCATGGAGCTTTCTGCATTATGAGTTCCATTGCATATTTCTACGTGATCAATGTTTTCCACCATGGTTTTGATTGCCAAATCAAAATCCCGGTCGGTTGAAGCTTTATCCGGCTGAATAAATGTTTTGTA
Organism: uncultured Flavobacteriales bacterium; assembly: GCA_913057875.1. GTDB lineage: Bacteria > Bacteroidota > Bacteroidia > Flavobacteriales_G > Salibacteraceae > CAJXZP01. The sequence goes on along the minus strand of CAJXPI010000060.1, from coordinate 8,955 downwards.
GCCATTATCAATGGCTCTTTCATTTTCTTTCTCCATGTATGCGCCTCTAACAAATTTTACACCTAAGAACCAACCTTCCTTTTTAGATTCTGAGATTAACTTGTTTAAATGTTCAATTTTATCCCATCTATACATTTGTAGGGTTTGAAATATTAATGCTTTGTCTTTGTTGTAAACGCGCATTCTGCTTTCAATCAACTTATCGATTGCGGGTTGAATCCAAGACTCTTCTGCATCTACGTAAATAGGAATTCCTGTGGCGTATGAAGCCTTACAAATTTCTTCAAAACGATCTACTACTCTTAAGTATTCTCCTTTCTCTACTTCGGATAATTTACTTCTTTCGGTTATTTTTTCCAATAACTCAAATCGACCAATTCCTGTAATTTTCATACAAGCCACTGGAATCCCTGGAGTGGTTTCAGCTTTTTTTATAACAGAAATAATTTGATTTTTGGTATCGTCAAATATTTTATCTGACTTAGCCCCTTCCACGGCATAATCTAAAATTGATCCAATACCCGACTGATGTAGTTCATTTACTTTGGTAAGACTTTCTTCCAAATCAATACCTCCGCAAAACTGTTTGAAAACCGTAGCTTTTACAATGGGTGAAATAGGTAAGTGCAAGGCGAGAGCAATGTTAGATAGCGCAGTCCCCAATTTTACCAATCCCGGGTTTTGCATAAGTTTAAACATCGTAATTGAGAAGTTTAAATCTTTGTCATTCAAATGCTCAAAAGCAATTTCTGTGTTGTCAAAAGATACCAGGTCAGATGTGTTTTGCGTAGCTGCCATATTCCAAATTTTATTACCGCAACAAAATTAAATAAAAAGCCCTTTTATTAAGTGAAATTACCCTTGGCTATTTATGTAAAATCAAAAGCTTAAGTTCTTGATATGTAGTTCTTTTTGGTAACGCTAAATCCTAGCGTTAATAACTTAATAATTTAGGGATGAACTCCATAGGGTTTAAAGAGCTAATTATTTACGCGCTCCTCTAATAGTTGCTGCTCGTATAGCATTTTATATAAACCTTCATGTTTCATGTTTTCTTGATGAGTACCAGATTCTATTATTTCTCCTTCATCCAGTACTAAAATATGATCGCAGTTTTTAATAGATGAAATTCTATGGGAAATGATAATAGTGGTTCGGCCCTCCATAAAGGAGTCTAAGTGTTTCAAAATGGTATCTTCCGTTTCTGTATCAACGGCAGATAAACTATCGTCAAGGATTAAAATTTCAGGATTGGTTATTAGAGCACGAGCCATTGAAATTCTTTGCTTTTGTCCACCAGATAAAGTCACCCCGCGTTCTCCAATTTCCGTTTCAAAACCATCAGGTAACTGAATAATATTAGCGTAAATATCTGCTTGAATGGCGGCTTTTTCAATAGCTTCTTTTGTGCCATGTTCTTCATCTACTCCAAATCTAATATTATTGGCTATGGTGTCTGAAAACAAAAACACATCTTGATTTACATATCCAATATGGGTCCTTAAATCAGATAGGTTTAGCTTTTTTATTTCAGAACCATTTATTTGAATATTTCCAGTGGTGGTATCGTATAAACGAGTAATTAATTGAGCAATGGTTGTCTTTCCCGATCCAGTTCTTCCAGTAATGGCAATACTTTGGCCATGCTTTACTTTAAATGAAACGTTTTTTAATGCTTTGCTTCCTGAATCAGGATAGGTAAATGAAACATTTTTAAATTCAATGTCGCCAGTGATTGGAGTATTTTCTTGGGTATGCGAGAATATTTTAGGTTCAGTATCTAGAAATTCATTGATTCTTTTTTGCGATGCAGCGGCTCTTTGCACCATAGAAGTAACCCAGCCTACTACGGCAACAGGCCATGTTAGCATGTTTACGTAAATAACAAACTCCGCAATGTTACCAGAAGTGATTTCACCTGCAATAGCCAGATTTCCCCCAACATATATGGTTAAAATTGTACTTAGTCCAATAAGTAAAAACATTAAAGGCATAAACAATGCATTAACCCTAACTAAGTCCAAATTTATTTGCTTGTATTCTTCCGTTTCGTTTTCAAATATTTCATCTCTAAATTTACCTAAGTTGTAAGCTTTGTAAACTCTAATTCCAGAAATGGCTTCATGGACAAAGGTGGAAATACTGGATAGTTTTTTCTGAACTCGTTCGCTTTTTTGGTTAATAATGGAACTTACGTAGTAGATAGATACTGATAAAAAGGGTAGCGGTAACAGCACGTATAAAGTTAACTTTACGTTTACAGATAACATAGAGGATACCACAAGTACAAAAACTACAATCATATTGGTAGTATACATAACGGCTGGTCCAAGATACATTCTAACCCTACTCACATCTTCGCTGATTCGATTCATTAAATCACCGGTGCTGTTTCTTTTATAGAAGGAAGCATCTAGTTTTTGATAATGATCAAAGATGTCATTTTTTAAGTCGAACTCAATTAATCGTGACATGACAATAATGGTTTGACGGTTTAAAAAAGTAAAGAATCCAGTAGTTAATGCAATTAGAAACACTACCACCCCAAAAGCTAAAATTGAAGTGGTCATGAATTCAAAATAGGTGTCTCTGTACTGGAATCCATCCATTAATCGCAATCGGGTAACAGTATCGGCCACTACATCAAATGCCATTCTTATAATTCTGGCGGGCATGATGGCAAAAAGATTGGAGCAGGTAATAAATATTAGCCCTAATAGTAGTCGCCATTTATATTTCAGGAAGTACTTATTTAAATGAAATAATGAGCGCATTAAAAATTGAAATTTGGTATATAGACTCTGATAAAATCACTAATTTTGCCGGTTCAAAAAACAGAACGTAGTTGCGTTTTCAAAAGTAGGTCAAATTTTGGCCTAGTTTGCCAATTAAATTGCAACTATCGTGTTAAAAAAGATCTTTGATGGAGGGGTTATTTAATAGAAGGTACCTAAGGGTGAAAGTGATGCAATCAGTATATGCTTTCGATTCAGCTAATCACGACTTGCAAGAAGGTGATAAGGCGCTGATGAAAAGTTTAGATGAGGTATTTAATCTATATGTTCACATGCTGAGTTTACTGCTGGAAGTCGTAGAAATGAGCCGTAGAGATATTGAATTAAAAAAGGAAAAGCGCCTTGCATCTTCCGAGGATCTAAATCCAAATTTAAGATTTGCCCAAAACGGAGCTGCTGCCACAATTGAAAACAATAGAAAGTTCAAGTCGTATTCCCAAAAAATTGACTGGAGTATTGAGTCAGATAATATTAAGAAAATTTGGAAGGACGTAGAAGCGGATAAAAAGTACAAGGCATTTATGTCTAACCCTCGTCATAATTTTCAACATGAAGTAGAGATTATGATTTACATTTTCAAAAATTACATTGCCGTAAACGATGTGATTTTGGATTTGTTTGAAGATAGAAATATTTACTGGTACGATGATGTACAAATGGTAAGTATCAACGTGGTAAAAACTTTAAGTGCTTTACGACCAGGTATAGATACCGAATCTTTACCAAAAGCCGAAGCGGCTATGGCAGAGTTACGAAAGAAATTTGGAGAGCATGCAGTAACAGAGGAAATTATTGATGCGGAAGATGAACTTAGAAAGGCTAGAGAAATATGGAATGAAGTGGTTTCTAGAAGAGTCTTGGTTCCTTTATTTAAGGACGAGCGTGAAGATGTAAAGTTTGTAAAAGAGCTCTATCATAAGTCGGTTCTTCAATCTACTGATTCTATGAGCTTAATTGAAAAGTACACGCAGAATTGGGATGTGGATCGAATTGCTAAACTAGACACGGTAATAATGAAGATTGCAATTACTGAATTTACTAGTTTTCCTAATATTCCGGTGAAGGTAACCATGAACGAATATTTAGAAATTTCTAAAAACTATAGTACAGAAAAGAGTAGAATCTTTATTAATGGAGTATTAGATAAAGTGTTAAATGATTTAAAAAAAGACGGACGTCTTCCAAAATCAGGCATGGGTTTAATTAACCGTTAATACTTTTAGCACGTTAGATAGAAAAAATACAAAATGAAAAATGTACTTATTGGTGTATTCACCGCTATATTGTTGGGTTTAACCTCTTGTGGATGGGATAGTGACCAAACACAATTATCTCCTGATTTAGTAAAAAATCCGGCAACGGCCTCTTCTGAAGAATCAGATGTAGCTTTGGCGGTGATGGAATTTGAAACCGCGCATATGCAATTTGGTTCTATTGTTCAGGGCGAAAGCGTAAAGAAAGATTACTATTTTACCAATACAGGATCTGTTGATTTAATTATTTCTTCAGCAAACGGTAGTTGTGGGTGTACGGTGCCTAAATGGCCAAGATCGCCAATCAAACCAGGCCAAAAGGAAAAAATTGAAGTGGTATTCAATAGTCAGGGCAAGTCTGGTGAGCAAAAAGTAAAAGTATATATCATGGCAAATACGTCTCCAGTTACCAGTATTCTTAGGTTAACAGGTGAAGTAGTTGCTCCAGAATAATTAATCAAAAAATAAAAATTTAAACAAGCAAAAATGGAACAGTTTTTAAGTGGCCCAATTCCAATGTTCGCATTAATGGGGGTAGTTTTTTACTTCTTTATTATTCGTCCACAAATGAAAAAGGCGAAAGAAGGAAAATCCTTTAGAGAATCAATGAAAAAAGGGGATACCGTTGTAACTATTGGGGGGATTCATGGAAAAATTTTGGATCTTAGAGAAACCACTGTCGTTTTAGAAGCAGAAAGTAAAACAAGGTTTGTGGTAGAACGTTCTGCTATTTCTCCAGAATATTCAAATGGTTCTGGCCAAAGCGAATTAGCTGTGGCTGCCAGTAAACAATAAATGAAAAGTTCCGACTCGGGAAATATGTCCAGAGGTTTGGTTCGGTATCGACCGGGTCGGAGATTTTATGTGTTTGTAATTAGTTTAATCCTAGCCTCAGCATTTTGGTTATTGAATGCCCTTAACAAAAATTATTCAGAGGAAATTACTATTCACATCAAGTATGTAAACTTACCTGAAAATCAAGCATTTTCTCCTATTCCCTATAAGACTATCAATATTGATATTACCGGTGATGGATATAGTCTTCTGCAACTGCGAGAAGCAGCAGAAGAGGATACCGTTTACTACGATTTAAATGAGTTAGAATTTAAAAATTGGGGCGATAAAAAAAGAGCCCAAATTCCAACTTCTAAAATTGTAAATGCCCTTCGTAGTGAATTGAATAATAATATCAGTATTACTCGTGTAAGTAGAGATACCATTGAAATTATCACGGAACGGGGAACACAAAAAGAACTGAAAATTGTACCAGACTTTAAGGTTACCTTGGCAAGGGGTATGGTTTTGAAGAAGCCTGTTTTTACGGTACCTGCAGTGATGGAGGTGAGGGGGCCTGTTTCTTTACTGGAAGAGATGGAACAATTGCAAACCCAGGTAGTGTACTTAGACGAAATTTCGGAAGATTTAGAAACGGATATAAAACTAGAGTATGATTCACGATTTTTAACACCAGAATTTAGATCGGTCAAAATTATTGCGGAAGTGGAAGCATTAACAGAAGGGGAAATTGCGGTGCCAGTGCAAATTTCTGGATTACCAGATAGTTTGAGATTAAGATTAATTCCAGATCAAGTAAGTATAAAATACTCTACCGGATTATCGCACTACGATTACATTACACCCGAGTTGTTTGATGTGGTGGTGAATTACAAAGATGTGGTTAAAAGTCCTTCAAAGGTTCCGGTTTACATCTGGGCAGTGCCAAGCTATGTCAATGTAATTCAAATGTATCCAGAACAAATTGGGTATTTGAAAATGGAAATATAGAATGAAAATTGTTGGTTTAACAGGGGGGATTGGAGCAGGGAAATCTTGGGTAGCCAAGATTTTTAAATCCTTAGGTGTCCCGGTTTACGATTCTGATACTCGCGCCAAAGAATTATATTCTGAAAGTGAAGAATTACGAGCTTTAATGATTTCCCACTTTGGTCCAGAAGTTTACCAGGGTAATTTGATTAATCGGAAATATTTATCTCAAATAGTTTTTAATAATGCTGCAGAGCTAAAGATGTTAAACTCTTTGGTTCATCCCTTATTGCAAAATGATTTTGACGACTGGACCCAAAAGCAAAAATCTTCATACGTCCTAAGGGAAGCTGCTATTTTAGTGGAGTCTGGAGGGTATGAGTTTTGTGATGAAGTAATTCATGTAACGGCACCCATGGATGTTCGCATAACTAGAGTGATGCAGCGTGATAACGTAGTTGAGGAGGTAGTAAAAGCTAGGGTTTTCAATCAAATATCAGATGATCAGCGAAATACACACGCCTCATTTGAGATTTCAAATAGTGGAAAAGTTTCAGTGATAGAACAAGTTCTAGCAATTCATAAAGAGCTAAGTCGTTAGTTAAACCTTGAAAATTCTTTACGAAACCCTTTTATTTAATTTTCTGGTAATTTGGATTTGTTTTCTTTGTAGTACAACAAACGTATTAGAATGAAAATATTAAAAAGAATTTTATGGGTTTTAATCCCTCTTTTAATTGCCGCCTTTATCTTTTTTGTTAATCACTTTGGGCCAATAATTTCTGGTTTTGGAGCTAAGGGAGTTTGTTCTTGCGTATATGTGGGAAACCGAACGGCTCAAAGTGCTATTGATAACGAATTGGGTGCTTTCCCTTTAAGCTTGGGGACATTTGAGTTGAATGAATTAGAACAATCAGCCACTGGTTCTGTTTTTGGTTTTGCTAAAGCCAAAGCCATTTACCGAAAAGGATTGGGTTGTACTTTAGTCAGAGATCTTTCAGAAGAAGAAATACGTGAGCAACAAGGAGATTTAGCTTTAAATATTCCTACATTGAGTGATACGCTTTATTGGCCTCAAGGAACAAAAATTTCAGATACGGTTCCCACCGGGATAGATCTAGAAAAGTTAATATCCGTAGTTGATCAATCATTTAAAAATTCCAACCCTGAGATACCGGCTAAAACAAGAAGTGTAATTGTAGTTTATAAAGGGCAAATGATATATGAAGCTTATAGTGCTGATTTTGATCAATATGCTGCTCAATTAGGTTGGTCAATGACTAAAAGTGTTACTAATATGCTTTTTGGTGTCCTAGATCAACAGGGGCGATTTGATATTCATAAGCCGGCTCCCATAGTGGAATGGAAAGGAGATGAAAGAGCAAAAATTACTACCGATCATCTATTAAGAATGAGTTCAGGTTTGCATTGGGAAGAGGTGTATTCTAATGTGAGTACTGCCACCAATATGTTATATACCTCAGCCAATATGGGTGATTTTGCATTAAATCAAAAAGCAACGGGTAAACCTGATTCCGAATGGTATTACTCGAGTGGAACTACAAATATTTTATCTAAAATATTGAGAGACGAATTAGGAGCCTCCTATTATCAGTTTGCGCAAGATGAGTTGTTCTCTAAGCTTGGAATTACTACTGCCGTGATCGAACCAGATGCCGGTGGTACTCATGTGGGCTCTTCATATATGTGGGCATCTGCAAGAGACTGGGCACGATTGGGGCAGTTATACCTAAATCACGGGAACTGGTTTGGAGAGCAGATTGTTAGTCCGGAATGGGTGAGTTATACTGTTCAACCCACGGCCAATGCACCCAAAGGTGAATATGGTGCACAATGGTGGTTGAACGCAGGAGAAAGTGCAAACCCAGCGAATAGGTTGTTAAAGGATGTACCTGTAGATATGTATATGATGGATGGCTATGAGGGGCAGCGCGTTTTTGTGATTCCTTCTTCTCATTTGGTAGTGGTTCGTTTGGGACAAAATAAAAAGGGTGGTTTTGATCATAATTCTTTTTTGAGTAGTGTTATTGATTGTATTGAAAAATAGAAAATGTTAAAGGTTACTTTTTTAGGCACGGGAACTTCTTCAGGAGTGCCCATGATTGGGTGCCAATGTGAGGTATGTACTTCTAGTGATTCTAAAAATACGAGGTTACGTGCTTCTGTTTTACTGGAGTCGGATGAAACGAAGGTGGTCATAGATACCGGACCTGACTTTAGGTATCAAATGCTTCGTTCTCAAGTAAAAGAATTGAACGCGGTTGTTTTTACCCATGAGCATAAAGATCATATTGCAGGTTTAGATGATGTGAGGGGATTTAATTACCTGATGAAATCTTCTATGAATATTTATGCTACAGAACGGGTGCAAAAAGCTCTAAAGCGAGAGTTTTATTATGCCTTCGAGACGGTAAAATATCCAGGAGTACCTCAGTTAGAATTGAATACCATTGCTAATCAACCTTTTTCAGTAGGTGATTTAGTGTTTGAACCCATTCAATTAATGCATTACAAAATGCCCGTTTTTGGTTATCGGGTGGGAAGTTTTGGGTATATCACGGATGCCAATCAAATTTCCGATGAGGAATTATTAAAATTAATAGGGGTAGAAGTTTTAGTAATTAATGCACTTCGTGAAACCACTCATATCTCTCACTTTAGTCTAGAAGAGGCACTGGAAATCATTAAAAGAGTGGCCCCAAAACAGGCTTTTCTAACCCACTTAAGCCACCAAATGCCTGCACATGAGCAATTAGAAAAAAAACTTCCCAATAATGTTTCTCCCGCTTTTGATGGTATGGTTGTAGAAATCCATTAAATTAGATGAAAATTTTCCGGATGAAAAAAACGGTCATTTTCCTTTTATTTGTTTTTATCTCAATTGGTTTGAAGGCACAATTGTTATCAATTCAATCTGCTGATTCTTTAAATGGAAAACCTAAGAAAACTTTTTATACAACGGCTTGGCTCAAATTGAGTATGTTTTATGATCATCGGGGAATACCGAATGTATCTGCAATGCATTTACCTTCTATTCCAACCGATCGAGAAAATGTAAGAGATGATCCGCAAGTTCTGTCTCTTATACACATCTGACGCTGCCGACGATCTACTCTGTGTAG
>CAJXPI010000059.1 GCA_913057875.1 uncultured Flavobacteriales bacterium | reverse complement strand
ATCTACACAGAGTAGATCGTCGGCAGCGTCAGATGTGTATAAGAGACAGGACTAACAATGCACAAAAAGGAATTTCACTTTTGATAGCGTGAATCAATAGCTTATTGTTTACATGTGGTAGGATTATTTTATAGTGCGTTAGGGATAGGAGCGTTAGCTTTAGTGAGGCAGGTGCTATTAATTTTTAGCGCAAAAGAGCGAGCAGCGTAAGCTCCTTTTGGGCTGTAGAAGAAATGCGCATGTTGAACTAAACTATTAGCGGATAGCCTGTTTAAACGCCCGAAAAAAAGATTGTTGAAAATACGTTAAAAAGAAAGTTAAATAGAATTCATAAATCTGTTTTTGTGGTTGGTTTCACAGGAGCTATGACGTAATTTTGCGTCCCAAAAATATACGTGAGCTATGCCAAGAGATAAGAGTATAAAATCGGTATTAATTATTGGGAGTGGGCCAATTGTGATTGGGCAAGCCTGTGAGTTTGATTATTCGGGTTCGCAAGCCGCAAGATCTTTAAAAGAGGAAGGAATTGAGGTTACCTTGATTAATTCTAATCCGGCCACAATTATGACGGATCCAGTTACAGCTGATCACGTATACCTGTTGCCGTTAACTACGGATTCTATCAAACAAATTTTATCAGAACGTCAAATTGATGCGGTGTTGCCAACTATGGGTGGTCAAACGGCATTGAATCTTTGTATTGAGTGTGACGAGATGGATCTGTGGAAGGATTATGGCGTAAAAATGATTGGTGTTGATATTGATGCCATTGAAATCACTGAGAACAGAGAGGCCTTTAGAGACCTAATGAATGAAATTGATGTTCCGATGGCTCCTCAAAAGGCCGCTAAATCATTTTTAGAAGGAAAGTCAATTGCGCAAGAGTTCGGATTTCCGTTATGTGTGAGAGCATCATTTACTTTAGGTGGTGCTGGAGCGGCAATTGTGTATGAAGAAGAAGAGTTTGATAATCTTTTAGACAAAGGTCTTCATATTTCACCTATTCATGAGGTGATGATTGACAAGGCTGTTTTAGGTTGGAAAGAATATGAGCTAGAGTTATTGAGAGATGATAACGACAATGTGGTTATTATTTGTTCTATTGAAAATATGGATCCCATGGGAATCCATACTGGAGATTCAATTACCGTAGCACCGGCATTAACGTTATCGGATACTACATTCCAGAAAATGCGTGATATGGCCATCAAGATGATGCGCTCTATTGGTGATTTTGCTGGAGGATGTAACGTTCAATTTGCAGTTTCGCCAGATCCGAAAGAGGAAATTATTGCCATTGAAATTAATCCACGTGTATCTAGATCATCTGCATTGGCTTCAAAAGCTACTGGATACCCAATTGCAAAAATTGCTACGAAATTGGCTATTGGTTACAACTTAGATGAGTTGGATAACCAGATTACAAAAAATACTTCGGCTTTATTTGAGCCAACATTGGATTACGTTATTGTAAAGATTCCTCGTTGGAACTTCAACAAGTTTAAAGGTTCTGATAGACAGCTTGGAATACAGATGAAATCTGTAGGAGAGGTAATGGGTATTGGACGTAATTTCCAAGAAGCCATTCAAAAGGCTTGTCAGTCGCTAGAAATTAACCGTAACGGTATTGGTGCGGATGGTAAAGAACTACGTGATCAAGATAAAATTTTAGCAAGTTTAGCTAAGCCATCATGGGATAGATTATTTCACTTGTATGATGCCATTAAACTTGGAATTCCATTTAGCACGATTCATGACATTACGAAAATTGATCCTTGGTTCTTACACCAGATTGATGAGTTGATTTCGATTGAAAATGAAATGGAAAAATACCATTTAGGTAATATTCCAGAGAGCTTATTAAGAGACGCTAAAGAAAGAGGTTACGCAGATAGACAAATTGCACATGTATTACGTTGCTTAGAAAGCGAGGTGTACAATAAGCGTAAGGAAATGGGTATTAACCGTGTGTTTAAAATGGTAGACACTTGTGCGGCTGAATTCCCTGCTGAAACTCCTTATTTCTATTCTGCATACGATGCAGAAAACGAATCGGTAGTAAGTGATAAGAAAAAAGTAATCATCTTAGGTTCTGGACCAAATAGAATTGGTCAAGGTATTGAGTTTGATTATTCATGTGTTCATGGGGTTTACGCTGCACAACAAGCAGGTTACGAGGCCATCATGATTAACTGTAACCCAGAAACGGTAAGTACTGACTTTACCACGGCTGATAAATTGTACTTTGAGCCGGTATTCTGGGAGCACATTTATGAGATCATTCAGCATGAAAAACCAGAGGGTGTAATTGTTCAGTTAGGTGGACAAACGGCATTGAAATTAGCAGATAAGTTAACCCGTTACGGAATTAAAATTCTCGGTACTTCGGCTGAGGCTTTAGATATGGCTGAGGATAGAGAGCGTTTTTCTGATACATTGAAAGAGCTTGGAATTCCTTATCCAAAATACGGTGCTGTTGACAGTGCGGAGGAAGCGATTGAATTATCAAAAGAATTAGGTTTCCCATTATTAGTACGTCCAAGTTATGTATTGGGTGGACAGTCTATGAAGATTGTAATTAACGAGCAGGAGCTAGAGCATCATGTAGTTAATATCTTGAAAGACTTACCGGGTAACCGTATCTTACTGGATCACTTCTTAGAAAATGCCATTGAGGCGGAATCTGATTCTATTTGTGATGGAGAAGATAACTTGGTGATTGGAGTAATGGAGCACATTGAGCCAGCGGGTATTCACTCGGGTGATTCATATGCGGTATTACCTGCCTTTGATTTAAGTGAAGAATTGGTTGAGACCATTAAAGATTACTCGCATAAAATTGGTGTGGCCCTAAAAACAAAAGGATTACTGAATATTCAGTTTGCTATTAAAGACAACACCGTTTATGTTATTGAAGCAAATCCAAGAGCATCTAGAACGGTTCCATTTATTGCAAAAGCATACAAGCAACCGTACGTAAACTGGGCAACCAAAGTAATGTTAGGGGAAAAGAAAGTGAGCGAATTACAAAAGGAGTACAATCCTCAACTAGAAGGATATGCGATCAAAATTCCAGTATTCTCTTTCGATAAATTTCCGAATGTAAATAAAGAATTAGGTCCTGAAATGAAATCAACGGGTGAGGCTATTCGTTTTATCAAGCATTTAAGAGATCCATTCTTTAAGAAAGTATATTCTGAAAGAAACTTGTATTTAAGTAGATAGTCAACTTGGAGTACACTGCCGAAATAACCAGTCTAGCACGAACGCTTTTCATTCTTATTGCACTTTATTGGGGCTTTAAGTTGTTTGGAAGGTATGTGATGCCATGGATTTTTAAGAATTTCTTAGGTTATTTGGGTAAGAAGGCGCAGCAAAACATGCGTAACCAAGGATTTGATACTTCTGGGTTTCAAAACTTTCAAGAAGAGAAAGTGGCGGATGACGGAAAGGTTTCTATCAAAAAGACAAAAACACAGAAGTCGGCCACCAAGTCATTTGATGATGTAGGTGATTATGTAGACTTTGAAGAAGTGGAATAAATAAAATTCACAAAATTGAAATGGGATCTGAAAAGATCCCATTTTTTTTTGCTGTAGTTTTTAGGTTATCGTAGTAATTGTAACGGACCTTTTACCAAATGAGATCGGCCTTCCATGTCCTCTATAGTGGCGATAAAGAAATAAGTTCCGGTGGGTAGTTTCTGACCTGTTGGGTTAGTCCCGTCCCACTGGATTTGCGTATAATCAGATATGAATACAGCTTGCCCCCAACGGTTGAAAACCTCAAAGTGTAAACGTTCAATACCCCTATAATTTTCAAGGGTAAGGATATCATTTATTCCGTCATCGTTTGGGGTGAAAATGTTTGGGAATTCAGCAAAAAATGGTTCTATAACTTCAATTTTTGTCACTTCAATAGTGTCGCTATTGGTGCATTGATTGAGCGTAACTTCTACCCAATAGGTATTAGTTTCAGTTACAAAAAGGGTGCTATCCGTACTTCCCGTATTCCATAAGAAAGTAACAGTTGAAGGATCAACATTAGAACTTAGAAGAATTCCAGTACTAGAGAACGTAGTATCTGGACCTAAATTAGGTTGCGGTAATGGAGCTAAGGATACGTTTACTGTATCGGAATACGTGCCGCAAATTGTAGTTGATTCTACCCAATATTGACCGGAATCACTTACCGTTAGGACAGATAATTTTGAGCCGTTACTCCATAGGTAGTTTCCATTGGAAGGGTATAATTGAAACATGATAGCATGACCTTTGCAAATGGTGGTATCCGAACCTAAATCAACTGAAGTAGGGTTGGTGTAGGCAATTTCAACGGAATCGGTAAAAGTACCGCAAAGGTTAGCGGATGAAAGCCAATAAACGTTTGAGCTCCCTAGGCGCAGTGAATCTAGCGTAGAGCCATCAGACCATAAATAGTTGCTCAAATTTGTATTGGGCCTTAAGGTCACTGAATCTAAAGAACAAATGGTAGTGTCGTTACCTAATGAAAAAGAAAGAGTGGTATCAAAGGTCAAGTAAATAGAATCCGAAAAGGACCCACAAGAGGTAGTCCATTCCACCCAATATTTCCCGGTTTGCGTAGCAAGTAAGGTTGGAGTGATAGAGCCATCATTCCATAAATAAGAAGCAGCTCCAATGTCAGAACCAATGAGGTAAGATGTAATGTTACATATAACCGTATCCGGACCTAAGAAATTTGGGCCATTTGTGTGAACATAATAAGGTAAATTGGGGTTTCCACTGTAAATAGTTCCATCTAAGGTAGTTCCCATGTTAGTACTGGAATTGGTCATAGAGCCATTATTTCCAGGCGCAGTGGGATCCATTTGGTAGTAAGCCATAAGCCCAGGTTCATTTCCAGTAAGCGAACCATTGTAACGTGCTAAAATATTAGCCGAGGATTCAGCAGTATTCCATATTCTAACCTCATCCATTTCTCCTTGAAAGAAGAGGCCATTTGTTCCATTCAGTGCCTTATAGGTTCCTATTCGTATGGGCTGGGAGTTTGTTCTAAGTGAACCGTGAGAACCTAAATTGAGCGTGGCAGAAACTGGAGATCCATTTAGATACAATACAACACTACTATTAGTATGTACCACGGCCACATGTTGCCACGTATTAGCCTGAATTATAGCGGAGTTACTTTCATATCTGTTAATACTTCCTGAAACTCCGCAATCGTCACTAAACCAAATGAATCTTAAAAATCCATCTTTTAAGGAAAAGTAATAGGAGTTTTGATTTCCGCTACACCATATTCTTGACATGATGGCTTGATGTCCCGTAACATCACATGGTTTTATCCAGGCTTCTAATGTAATGTTTGAAGTATTATTAATATTGGTGTGAAAGGGTGTTTCAATATAATTAGAGTTGCCATCTAGGCTGATGGCTGAGCCAAATGGTTGCGCCTGAATCGATGATTGAATTAGAATAAGGACGAGCAGTGGAAAGATAATAATCCTCATGGACAATGGTTCTGGTTTAAGAATGTAAAACTAACCTAAATAGTCGTGAGTATTGCCTGAGAGGGTGGTCAAAATGAAAGCAAATTTTGTTAGGTAAGTATCATCATAGCATCTGGTTTTGAGTTAAATGATTATATTTGAGGCGAAATTAATTCTAATAGTATATGCCTGAGAAAATGCGCCCCAATTTTTCTGCCTACTGCAGAATTTTCTTTTTGTTTGTTATAATCTCTACTGCTGTACAAGTAAGGTCACAAATTAACCTAGATTCTGGTTTAGTGGGTTATTTCAAAATGGATGGAAATGCCTCTGATTCTAGTACTCAATTGATTCACGGAGTATCAACAAGTGTAACCGATATCCAAGGTATTCACCCTTTAAACCAAACAGGCTATTCTTTTAACGGAACCTCATCAAAAATACATGCAGGGACAAGCAATAGAGGTGTACTAGATACCATTACGGTAAGTGCATGGGTGAAAACCACTAATATAAGTTCCGTTTCTCAAACCATTGCATCAAAGTACGATTGGACTTTAGATAAAGGTTATTTTATTCGAATTAAAAACGGCTATCCAGCAATTCATGGTAGAAATACAAGTGGCTCGTATATAACAACCATCAATTCAACAGCCTTCGTTTCAGACGGAAATTGGCATCATGTAATGGGAGTTGTAGCGGGAAACACATGGGAAATTTGGGTAGATGGAGTATTGGTAGATACAGAGATTGCTATTGCTTCGAACCCAAGAATTGATAATAATTACCCTACACATCTAGGCGTTTTGTATGATGGATCTTTTAGCTTTTATTTTGATGGTGAAATTGACGAGGTAAGAATTTACGACCGAGAATTATTAAGCATTGAGATTGCGTATATAGCAAATCAAAAGAATAATGATTTAATTACTAATGTAACTAGCTGCGCTGCTTATCCTTCTCCTTGGAGTAGCAGCCTTTGGACAAATTCAGGAACTTATAGTTTTACAAAATATGGAGGAGATTTAGCAGATTCTGTAGAAATTGTGAATTTAACTATTGACACTCTTAATTCTACTGTTTTCCTTAGTGGGGACACATTATCTGCTTTTTCGAATAATACCTATACCTATCAATGGATGGATTGTGCGGTTAATTTGCCCATAATTGGAGCGCAGGATTCGGTATTTGTGCCAGTCCAAAGTGGAAGTTATTCCGTTATTGTCTCCAACGGAGCATGTTCAGATACGTCTTCCTGTTTTGCTTTTACCAAATCTAGTATAAACCTAACATCAGGATTGGTGGCTTATTTTATGCTAGATTCAAATTATGCTGATTCTAGTTATTTAACCCTACATGGAACTGGATACAATTTGACCAATGCCACTGGAATCCATAAGTATTCTAATTCAGCAATGGGTTTTAATGGTTCTAATTCCAGAATTACTGCCTTAACTAATGGGAGAACAATAACCGATGTAGTAACAGTTAGTACATGGGTTAAAACTGCTGTTACTACTGGAAATGTTTTTTTAGTTGAAAAATATAGATGGAATCAAGATAAGGGGTTCTTTTTATCCATTAATAACGGGATTCCGGCAATGACCGCTAGAAATACTAGTAACTCAGGTGCTCATACCTATAACGCTTCGCAGACTTTCAGTGTTTCAGATGGAACTTGGCACCATTTACTAGGGGTGGTTAATCAAAACCAAATTGAAATTTGGGTAGATGGAGAATTAAAAAGTACGGGTACACTAAGTGCTGTTAACCCCAATTTAACCACAAATTCAGCCCTTGCATTAGGATATAATGGCCACGCCAATGGTAATTATTATACGGGAGACATGGACCAAGTCCGGATTTATAATAGGGTTTTAACAGCGGGTGAAATAGATTCATTGAGTAGAGAGAAGTACAGGTATAAAACCGTTAATTATTCCGAATGCAAAAGTTTGATCGCCCCAAGTGGCAATGTAACTTGGGTACAAAGTGGTCAATTTACAGATACCATCACAAGTACAAATGCTGCAGACTCTATTTATACGGTTAATCTAAATATTAATAATCCTGACCTTAGCATTAGCCAATCTGGTGATACCCTATTCGCAGTATCTAACTCTTCATATCAATACCAATGGATTGATTGTGTAGCGGGCTTACCCATTATTGGAGCCCAGAGTTCAGAATATTCACCTGTACAATCTGGTACCTATGCGGTTGTAATTTCAAATTCCGGTTGTGTAGATACTTCCAACTGTCAAATTTTAACAAGGACTCAGGTAAATCTAAGTACTGGCTTGGTAGGGTATTTTAAGTTTGACGGAAATGCGGCTGATTCTAGTACGCAACTTGGACACGGTACCCCTACTAGTTTAACAAACACATTGGGAATAAGTTGTGCGCCAAATACCGCTTATGATTTTAATGGAACTTCTTCTAAAGTGGTCGCAGGTAATGGAAATAGAGGCATTACGCACACCGTGAATATTAGTGCTTGGGTAAAAACAACTAAATCTACAGGTTATCAACATGTTTTAGAAAAGTACAATTGGCCTACGGACAAAGGATACGCTTTGGCTATAAAGTTTGGAGTACCCTATGTTATTGCTAGGAACAATTCTAATAGCGGAATTCACACCTGGAACGCCAGTCAAACATTCACAGTTTCAGATGGGCAATGGCATCATTTGTTTGCTAAAGTTTCGCAAAATAATATAGAATTATGGGTAGATGGGGTGTTAAAGGCTACCGCTACTCAAACTTCCAGTAATCCTAGTCTGGTGACCTCAAAGAATTTGAATATTGGTTTTTATAATCAAGGCAGTTCCGCTCCTGGATATTTTGAAGGATCAATGGATGAGGTGCGTTTGTACAACCGTGATTTAACGGGTAATGAAATTCAAGCCTTGTTTAATGCAAAAAATACTCATGTTAATTCTTCGGTAGTTGCTTGTAATGAATATACTTCACCAAGCGGAAACGCTATTTGGAGAAACTCTGGAATCTATATGGATACCGTAAGTACCTCCTGTGGAGGAGATAGCATTTATACCGTAAGTTTAAATCTTAATGGGCCCAATTTATCCGTTAGTCAGATCGGTGATAGTTTGTATGCGGTATCTGATCCAAACTATTCTTACCAATGGATTGATTGTACCCGTGGTAATTTGCCAATTACCGGAGCTCAGTCGGCTAGTTTTGTACCAACAGAATCGGGCAGCTATTCGGTAGAAATTACGGCAAATGGATGTGTAGATACTTCAACATGTTGCTCTGTATACATAGATAATAATTCCTTGCCCTACACTAACGCTATTTTTATGGATGGGGTAAATAATTATCTGGAAATTCCGAATCATGCGAATTTGCATTCTTCTACTAATTTAACCTTAGAAGCATGGATTAAACCTTGTACTGTAACAGGAACCAACGTTGTTTACTCTAAAATTTGGTGTAGCGGTAATCAAAATTCATACTTCTTCTCCGTTCAAGATGGTAAGTTGAAATGGGTTTGGTATTCAGGTGGCTGTGGGGCTACAAATGCAACGAATAGATACAAATCAACTACGGCAATTATTCAAACCAATGTTTGGCAACATGTGGCTGTGGTTCATTCACCTACTGGTGTCAAAATGTTTTTAAACGGACAAGAGGTTGTCGCTACTTTAGAAGTGGGAAGCTACGGAAATTTAAGATCCAGTACCGAGCCTATTAGAGTGGGTAGTTATAAGGTGCTTAGTGGCACTCAATCCTTATATTTTTCCGGTCAAATGGATGAGTTACGGGTATGGAACCAATCCATTTCAGATTCTTTGATTTTAGAAAGATATAATAGTCCTTTAATTGGAACGGAAACTGGCTTGCAAGGCTATTATAATTTAGATAATTATTCCACTGGACCTAATAAAGTTGTTCCTAACAATGCCATGGCATTAGGTAGTACTGGAGATGCGGTGACAAAAGGATCTGCGAGCTTCGTTACTCCATTTTATTTGAATGATTTAACTAGTTTTATTTTGGGAGAGGATACCACCTTATGTACTCCTTCCTCCATGGTATTTGACGCTACAATTCCTTCCGGAACCTATACTTGGCAAGATGGAAGTACCTCCTCTACTTTTACCACCACTATCGGTGGTAATATGAATATCAGTTATTCCAATACTTGTGTTTCTACGGTAGATTCTATTAACGTATCCATAGCCCCATCCTTAGCGGTTAATTTGGGTAATGATACCGTTATTTGTAATGTAACCAACTTTGTACTGGATGCCGGAAATGCGGGAGCCACTTATTTATGGAGTGATGGTTCTACAGGACAAACTTTAACGGTTAATCAAGCGGGGACCTATGGCGTAACCGTTTCTGATTCGTGTCATACGGTTATTGATTCTATTCACATTTCAGGATCTATACCCATAACCTATTTAAGTGATTCAAGTTGTGGCTCATATATCTCGCCTAGCGGAAATTTTGTGTGGAATACCACAGGGGTTTATCACGATACTTTAGTGAATGTTTTAGGTTGCGATAGTGTGATTGAGGTAAGTTTAGCAGTAACACCAATTCCCGTTACAACTATTAACGCAAGTAGTTGTTATAGTTATTCATCGATGGGGGGCACTAAGACTTGGTACACATCGGGCACCCATTACGATACCTTGTCGTCTGTAACAGGATGTGATAGTGTTTTGATGGTGAATTTGACCATTTTACCTTATGAAATTGTAAATCTTTCCATAAATTCTTGTCAGAGCTATGTTTCGCCTAGTGGAGCGCAGACATACACGGCATCAGGTACGTATTTAGATCTAGTGAGCCATACCAATAGCTGTGATACCCTTTATAACATAAGTCTGACTATGGGGCAAAATTCTACTTCTAGTTTAACGCAAGTGGTTTGTGGCAACTATATGAGCCCATCAGGAAAAACATGGACGAGCACTGGAATGTATCAAGATACTATTTCAAATTCCTCTGGATGTGACAGCGTCATAACTATTGATTTAACCGTGTTACCGCCTTTAAGTACTTCACTAAATCAAACTTCGTGCAACAGCTACTCCTGGGTATCTAATGGATTTACTTACTGGAATAGTGGCGTGTATACGGATACCCTTATAAGTTCAACCGGTTGTGACTCCGTAAATACCTTGAACTTAACCATTCACAAGGGCGATACTAATACGCTGGTAGCTAACAGCTGTGATTCTTATTTCTGGTCGGCTACTGGAATAACTTACACACAAACAGGACAATATTCTCAGTTATATAGTAATCAATATGGGTGTGATTCCTTAGAGCAATTAGATTTAACAATTAATACTACTGTGTCTTCTAATTTGACTCTATCGGCATGCAATCAGTATGTTTCACCAAGTGGATCATATACTTGGAATACCACAGGAATTTATTTAGATACGTTATTAACAAGTGCTGGGTGCGATAGTGTGATTACCGTAAATTTAACTATTAATCATGACCAATATGTGAGCATATCCGAAACTTCCTGTAGCAGTTACTTCTGGGTATCTAATGGATTTACTTACTGGAATAGTGGTGTGTATATGGATACCCTCATAAGTTCAACCGGTTGTGACTCCGTAAATACCTTGAACTTAACCATTCACACAGGTGACACCAATACACTAGTAGCTACCAGCTGTGATTCTTATTTCTGGTCGGCTACTGGTATAACTTACACGCAAACGGGGCAATATTCTCAGTTATATAGTAATCAACATGGGTGTGATTCTTTAGAAAAACTAGATTTAACAATTAATACGCCAGATTCAACAGTGGTTCAAATTCAAACGTGTGGGTCTTACATTTGGGCTGGTACAGGTTTAACTTATAGCTCTTCGGGATCTTATTCCATTACTTTGATTAATATTAGCGGATGTGATTCTGTAGTGACTTTAGATTTGGTCATTAATTCAGCTTCTGATACCACCATCTCCTTAAGTAATTGCGGTGCCTTTACTTGGAGTCAGAATGGAATGACCTATAATACCTCAGGAGTTTATTCCGATACCCTTCAAAGTGCCTTGGGTTGTGACTCTATTATTAATCTGGACTTAGAAATTTTAGTCCCCACTCAAGAGATGTTAAATGAAATAGCATGTGGCTGGTATACCGCACCAGATGGAAGGGTTTACGATAGTACGGGAGTGTATACGGCAATTATTCCAAATGCTGCAGGATGTGATAGTACGCTAACCATTAACCTACAGGTAACCAAAACGCAGACTGATGTAACGCAAATTGGAGCGGATCTATTCGCGCATTCTGATCCCAACTATCAATACCAATGGATAGATTGCGTTACTAATAGTCCAATTCCTGGAGAAACGGACTCTGTGTATTCTCCAACTGTTAATGGAAAATATGCAGTAGAAATTACGCATGCAACTTGTTTTGAAACTTCAGCGTGTACAGAAGTGCTGAATGTAGGGGTGCACAAGCATCAAATGGGGGCTATTCAGTTGTATCCAAACCCCGTATATGACCAGTTAATAATTTCTCTTACTGGATTAAAATCAACTGAAATTATTATTACAGATGCAGCCGGTATTACGGTTTATAAAGGGGCTACTAATTCTGAACAATTGGAAATAGATTGTTCTGATTTTGTTCCCGGTTTATACTTGGTATACGTACAATCTGAGGAGGTTAAAATAGTAGAAAAAGTGATTGTGAGATAATATTTAAACACGCAAAGAACCTGATGCCCTACTGTAAAAAACAGGAGGGCATTTTTGTTTTGAATTTTATTTTCTGTTTGCCACTAAATTGTATTTTGCAATTCACAAAATTTTCAAAAATGAATAACTTCAATTTAAAGAAGACCATCCCTTATTTTGGTGCTTTTCTGTTCTTTATCGCAATTAGCTTAGGGTATTTCTATCCACAAATGCAAGGGAAACAATTGGCCACCCATGATTCCAAACAATGGTTGGGTGGAGCCAAGGAATTAAATGACTTATACGAAGAGTCGGATGAGGTTGGTTTATGGAGTAATTCTATGTTTGGAGGAATGCCCGCTTATTTTGTAGTTCTTAGATCTCCAAATAATATTATTGCGAAATACGTGCGTCCATTAACCACCCTTGGAATTGAACGTCCGGCCGTCTATATAATTTGGAGTCTAATGAGTTTTTTCTTGCTCATGATGGTAATGCGTGTAAAAATACCCATTGCGATCCTAGGATCTGTGGGCTATGCGTTTACTTCGTATAATTTTGTGATTATGGCAGCCGGCCACTTTGCCAAGGTAGTGGCTTTGGGTTACTTACCTGGAATTTTAGCAGGTGTTATTTTGTTACGACATAGAAAGTACCTTTTAGGTTTTGCGGTTTCTGCATTGTTTATGTCGTTTGAAATGATTGCGAACCATCCACAAATGACATACTACTTTTTTGTATTCTTCTTGGTGGCTTATTTCGTTTTGGAGTTTATTGCCGATTTAAAAAAGAACGATTTCAAGGGATACATGATTTCAGCTTCCTTATTTGCGGGAGCGGTGATTCTGGGGATTTTGCCATCAGCATCGCAATTATTAACTACTCAGGAATATACAAGTTACAGTACTCGGGGTAAATCTGAGTTAACCTTAACAGATAAGGCAGATGCAACCTCCGGGTTAGATAGATCATACATTACCAATTGGAGTGGTGGTATTGGTGAAACTTGGAGTTTATTAATTCCGCATGCCAAGGGACCTGGTTCAAGTAAGTTATCAGATAATGAAATAGCGGTAAAGGCTGTAGATAGAAAGTTTAAACAGACTTTAGATGGAGTGGATGCCTATTGGGGAGATCAACCTTTTGTGGGTGGTCCTATGTATGCAGGAGCAATTATTATTTTCCTATTCGTTTTAGGGCTGTTTTTAGTTGATGGGATGTTGAAATGGGCATTGGTTTTTGCTACGGTAATAACCACCATGTTATCGTGGGGGAAAAACTTGCCAGGACTAACTAATTTCTTTATTGATTACTTTCCAATGTATAACAAATTTAGAGCGGTCGTTTCTATTGAGATTGTGGCTTTATTTGCATTTCCAGTAATTGCCGCTTTAGCCATGAAAAAATTCTTTTCTGAGGAAGGTTTCTTGCAAAAGCCTATGGAGGTTTTTGGTAAGAAATTGAAGTACACCAATGATAAGGCTTTAATATTAGCCTTTGTCTTAACCGGGGGTATTTCCTTTTTGTTTTGGTTGACGCCTACCACTTTCTTTGAATTTTTTAAGGCAGGTGAGTATGAAAACTATGTAAATACGCTTCAAAGTAATAATTGGCCTGCAGGTCAAATTGATGATTTATTAAATGCGATTGAAACCGCAAGAATTGCCGTTTTTAAGGCAGATGCTTTACGTTCTTTTGGGTTTATTTTGGTTGCGGCTGTTGCTATGTTTTCATATACTAAGGGAAAACTACAGGCTACTACGGTAATGTATGCTTTAGTAGGTCTAGTTTTGGTTGATATGTGGAGTGTAAATACACGTTACATGGATGTGAAAAGTGGTTTTGAAGCCAAGAGAAAGGTCAAGGAACCCTTTCCATTGGCGCCTGCGAATAGTGCTATTTTAGCCGATAAGACACCTGGGCCAAGAGTTTTAAATATTGCGGCCAGTACTTTCAATGAAACCGGCACCTCTTATTTTCATCATTCCATAGGTGGATACAATGGAGCTAAACTGAAAAAGTACCAAGAGGTGGTTGAATTTTACTTAAGTAAAGAAATTCAAACCTTCATGAATGGATTAAGAGGTGCAAAAACTCAAAGTGATTTAAACGGTGTGTTTAATAATACTCCGGTATTGAATATGTTGAATACTAAATATGTAATTTATGACCCGAGTTCAAATCCAATTGTCAACTCTAAAGCGCAAACAAGTGCATGGTTTGTAAATAATATTAGGTGGGTTGAAACTGCAGATGAAGAAATGTTAGCCTTGAATCAAGTTGATTTAAAGACTACGGCAGTTATCAGAAATGATCAAAAGCAGAATGTGAGTTCAGCGGGTAATGGTACTGGAAGCATTGACCTGGTATCTTATGATATGGATAAATTAGAATACCGTTCTAACTCTACCTCAGATCAAGTAGCCGTATTGTCAGAGATATGGTATCCAGTAGGTTGGACTGCCACAATAGATAACCAAGAAGTTCCGATTAGTAGAGCTAATTATCTTTTACGAACCATTAATGTTCCTGCGGGAGAACATACCATTAAACTTGAGTTTGCACCAAGTTCGTATTACACGGGAGAGAATGTTGCGATGATAGGATCGATGCTGATTATCCTATTATTGCTAGGTTCCGCTTTTATGGGCTGGAAAAATCAAGCGTTAAAAACGGAAGCTTAGTTCTGTCTCTTATACACATCTCCGAGCCCACGAGACTCCTGAG
>CAJXPI010000058.1 GCA_913057875.1 uncultured Flavobacteriales bacterium | reverse complement strand
CGAGATGCTCAGGAGTCTCGTGGGCTCGGAGATGTGTATAAGAGACAGGCTTATTCTGATACGGGAACTTGGTCTTCAAAAGCCATCAAAGAAGCACAAAGATTCGGAAACATTGATATCGTTTCTTCTTCAAAAGATAAAAACTACAATTACATTCCTAAAGGATTTGACATTCCTTCAGATGCTGATTATTACCACTTCACCTCAAACAACACCATTTTTGGTACACAATACAAAGAATTCCCTCAATTTGATGGAATCAAAGTATGTGACATGAGTAGTGATGTTTTTAGTCGCCAAATTAACGTTGCCGACTTTGACTTGATTTATGCGGGTGCTCAAAAGAACTTAGGTCCAGCAGGAGCCACTCTTTACATTGTAAAGGACGAATTATTCGGCCGTTCAGGAAGAAACATTCCAGCAATGATGGACTTTAAAGTACATGCTTCAAAAGACTCTATGTTTAATACACCTCCTGTTTATTCTATTTATGTAGCGATGTTGAACTTACAACACATGCTTAAAAATGGTGGTTTGTCAACTTACGAGAAATTAGCCCAACAAAGAGCTGATTTGTTATATGGTGAGATTGATTCCAATCCATTATTTGAAGGTACTGCAGCAAAAGAAGATCGTTCAAATATGAATGCTTGTTTTACACTTACTGATGAGTCATTGAAAGAGACCTTCGATAAAATGTGGAATGAAGCAAATATTTCTGGAATTAAAGGACACCGTTCAGTAGGTGGATATAGAGCTTCCATGTACAACGCTTTACCCATTGAAAGTGTGGAAGTTCTCGTGAACGTAATGAAAAAGTTAAACTCTTAATCGCTTTACAACTATGAAAGTTTTAGCAAATGACGGAATTTCACCCTTAGGTGAAAAAGCTTTAAAAGATGCCGGTTACACTATTGAAACCACTAACGTACCTCAAGCGGAGTTAACGCAATACATCAACGACAATAACGTAGAAGTTCTTTTGGTAAGAAGTGCAACTACCGTTAGAAAAGACATGATTGATGCTTGTCCAGGCCTAAAAGGTATTGGACGTGGTGGTGTTGGTATGGACAACATTGATGTAGACTATGCTCGTAGTATTGGACGTTTAGTTTTTAATACTCCTGGAGCTTCATCTCAAGCGGTAGCTGAATTGGTAATTACCCACATGATGAGCATGGCTAGAGATCTATTTGACTCTAACCGCCAAATGCCAACTAAAGGGGCTTCCGACTTTAAAGTATTGAAGAAAAAATACGGTAAGGGGATTGAGCTAAGAGGTAAAACCATTGGTATTATTGGAATGGGGCGTATTGGGCAGCAAACTGCCAAATATGCTCTTGGTTTAGGAATGAACGTTATTGGTTCTGATCCATTTATGGATAAAGTAACTATTGATGTTCAGGTAGGAAACCAAACAGTAAGCGTTGAGTTAGAAACAGAAGATAGAGAAAGCGTTTTTGCAAATGCCGACTTTATTAGTTTACACGTTCCTGCTCAAGCAGATGGTCAACCCGTAATTGGAAAAGCAGAGTTAGAAAAAATGAAAGAAGGAGTTATCCTTATCAATTTAGCTCGTGGTGGAATTATTGATGAAACAGAATTACTAAATGCGCTAAACTCAGGAAAAGTAAGAGCTGCTGGTATTGATGTATTCAAAAATGAGCCCACTCCAAGTGATGCTATATTAGCACACGAAAGAATTAGCTTAACTCCGCATATCGGAGCTGCCACTGTTGAGGCTCAAGATAGAATTGGTGAAGAATTAGCTGATTTTATTAAAACTAATTTCCCATTGAACTAAGATCAATGAAAAATTTACAAGAGGTAAAAAATGAGAAAGGCGAAAGCCTTTCTCCTACTCTTCCTGAAGGGTTAAAAAACTATTTGATTGACATTGACGGTACCATTACCGAGGATGTCCCTAACGAAGAGCCAGAACGTATGGCCACTTGTATTCCTTTTCCTGATGCCTTAGAAACTTTAAACAGTTGGTATGATGAAGGTCATATCATTACATTCTTTACATCCCGTACAGAAGAACACCGTGAAGTCACTGAAAAATGGCTAAATGAAAACGGATTCAAATACCAAGGCATCATCTTTGGAAAACCCAGAGGCGGAAATTATCATTGGGTAGACAATGCATCGGTAAAAGCCACTAACTTCAAAGGAAAGTTTACAGACTTAGTGGTTAAGAAAAAGGATGTAGAAGTTTTTAAAAGGTAACATGATTGCCCCTGAAGATTTCAAGAATGCGCTTACTTCCCTACCCCAATTGGTCTCTGAAAAGAACCAAGCTCCCAGAGTCTTTAAACTATCTGTAAAAAAAAGGTTTGATGGTTTTACTTTACTGGAATTGTATGCCCAATCATTTCCACATGTAGACCGTGAATTTTGGTTAAATAAAATAGAATCTGGAAATGTACTGGTTGATCAAAAGGTCGGAACATCCCAGCAAATTCTGCGAGCTGGACAAATTACGCAACATTCGGTAGCCGCAAAACCCGAACCAAAGGTAAACTGGGATATTCAGTTAATTGCAGCAACCGAAAACTATTGGGTAATTTCCAAACCTTCGCCATTACCAGTTCACGCAGGAGGTCGATATTTATTTAACACCTTAACCGCAGGATTAAAATTAGCCTTCCCAGAGCAGTCTTTTCACCTTATTAATAGATTGGATGCAAATACTACGGGAATAGTACTCGTAGCGCTAAACAAAGCCACAGCTAACTTTCTGAGTAAGCAATTCGAAAATCGGGAAGTCGAAAAAACATATTTAGCGGTAGTGGAAGGGCATCCATCTGAAACTTCCTTTTCTAGCCAAAAAGGGATTAGTAAAGAAAAAACACCTGCTGGTGGCCGGCAATTGGTAGAGGAGTCAGTTTCAAAAACAGACTTCCAGCTATTAAAAACCTTTAAAGCCGATTCTCTATTAGAAGTAACTCCCCATAGTGGACACACCAATCAAATTAGATTACATCTGGCTGGACTAGGTCTTCCTATAAAAGGAGACCTTGGATATAAGGATCCAGTATACTTTAAATCCAACCCTCTCACCTATCCAGAAGACTCTTTATTTCTTCACGCTTGGAAACTTAGATTCCAAGATCAAAAGACTAATCAAGAGGTATTAGTAGAATCGCGACCAAATGACAGGTGGGCCCCTTATTTAAACTAGAAGTTTATTGCTTGGCAACAATAGCCATAGTCAGTCTACAGGTACACATTAATTTCTGCTCATCATTGAAAATTTCAATATCCCAAATATGAGATCGTGAACCAATATGAATAGGTTTAGCAATTCCGTTGGCAAAACCTTTTACCCCAGGTCGAACGTGGCTGGCTGTAATTGTTTGTCCAACCGCATAGTACTTATCAGGATCTACTATTAACGAGGATCCAATACTACCCAAAGATTCAGCCAATACAACCGAAGCTCCACCATGCAAAATACGCATCGGTTGAAAAGTTCTTTCGTCAATAGGCATTCTACCCGAAACAGTATTACTTCCTAATTTTGATACCTCAATTCCAAGAGAATCATGAATGGTACCTTTTGTGCTTTGTTCCCATTCTTTAATGGAATAGTCTTTAAACCAAATCATAAGTAATTGTAATGAATGTTACATTCTAATAAGCAAAGGGGACATACCTTTGCAGTGCAAATTTAGATTATAAGATTATGGCAACAATAAAATTAACAACAGAAGGATTCAAAGAAAAGTTCTTTGATTACACTAAAACGCAAGAATGGGAATATAATGGAGAAAATCCAGCAATAATTGATTTCTATGCAGATTGGTGTGGACCTTGTAAAATGGTAGCTCCGATTTTAGAAGAGCTTTCAGGTGAGTATGCCGGAAAAGTAGATATTTATAAATGTGATACCGAAGTAGAACAAGAATTATCTTCTGTTTTTGGTATTCGTTCTATTCCGAGCATGTTATTCGTTCCTTTAGGAGCTCAACCTATGATGCAAGCAGGGGCTTTACCTAAGGAAGCATTGGACGAAATCATTAATAAAGAATTACTTAAGGTAACTGCATAGTTTTTCTTATTTCTCTATTAGGGACGAAAACGTCAATTTTGTGACAAATACCTGAAAAAAAAGAGAAAAAATAATTTGAAAACTATTGGATTTCTTAAAAATGGATATACCTTTGTACCATACTTAAGAAGCCCAGAAAATATTTCTACAACTACCGTAGATGAACACATTTAAGAGTAGGGTTAAGTAGATGGTTGAAGAAGACCTTGTCGAGAGACAGGGTCTTATTCCTTTATAGACGTTTTTTTTTTCATTATTACGCAACACTATCCCTTGATAAAGAGATTGTTAATACTAAAACAACTAAAATTCTTTTAATTTTTCAAAAATTTGGTGAGTAGGCAATCCCATGACGGTGAAATAAGAGCCCTTAATCTCTTTGATCCCAATCATCCCTATCCATTCTTGAATACCATAAGATCCGGCCTTGTCAAAAGGTTTGTAATTATCCACGTAGTATGAAATTTCCTCAGCAGTAAGCTTCTTAAACTTTACCTGGGTAACATCAGCTCCAGAAATTTGTTGATCTTTTGATTTTAAACAGTATCCAGTAATTACCTTATGCTTGGTATCTGATAACGCTTCCAGTACTTTTTTAGCTTCCTCGGCATCTATAGGCTTACCCAAAACTTCTTCATCTAGAACTACGGTAGTGTCGCTGGTGATGTATAATTCATTTTGATCAAAATCATCAAACCAATCCGCTTTTTGAACCGCTAAGTATTCTGCCACTTCTTCTACATCAAGATCTACCGGAAAGGTTTCTTCTCCTAATGAACTTTGAACCGTAAAAGAAATATCCAAGTCTCGCAACAGTTGTTGTCTTCTTGGAGAATTTGAAGCGAGAACAATTTTATATTTTTCTAAGTGACTATACATCTAAAAGAACAATTCGTTATCAATAATATATTTTAACGCGAATAGAAATAAAACGCCTATTAGGGATAATAACTTGGACCAAGAACTAAGTCGCATACCTAATTTCTTCCCTGACCACAGTTGAAATAAGTTTAAAAGAATAACCAATAAGATCAGCAAAATAAAAACTCCAGAAATAGCATCTGTTAAAAAATTAATCCTCACCATATACAGTCCCGCAATTACTAAGAGGTACAAAAATGTGACTATTACTTTTGTTGTCCCATTGCCTAGTACTATTGGAAGAGTTTGTCCTTGGATTAATAAATCTCCCTTCACGTCTTCCATATCTTTCTCTATTTCACGTATAAGGGTTAAAGCAAATACAAAAACGCTATACCCCAAGAACCAATAGGCTAAAAAATTAAAGTTGAAATCCTTAAATTGAGTTACTTTATTGAAATAGGCAATTTGAGCCAATGAAACCTCATAAATCCCTACGGTTAATGGCACTAGTGACACTACAAATGCCACCACTAGATTTCCAGATAAAAATGCCGTTTTGAAATAATTCGAATAGAACCATAGCGAAATAGCAGCCGTTAATTGAATGATTGCATAATTATAATTTCCAATTTCAATGGCCACCCAAAAGGAAAGAATTAAACCTAATACCGTGGTAACCTGGTATGCCAGATTAGCCTTTTCCTCAGAAATCAAAACCCCTACAGGATTCCCCGATTTATTTTCCTTATCCGCGGTAATATCTTTAATATCATTTAATATATAGCCCCCAGCCGCAATAAAAACTACACTAGAGACAAGCAAAGCAAACGTAAATGGCTCAATTTGAGAAACCATTTCCAAGTCCACCTTTTTACTAATTAGGCGCAACATAGGATGCATTAGCCCGTATTTTAACAAATACATGGTTCCAGCAATAATGATCAAATTGATCGGTCGGAATAAATGTGTTAATCGTGCTCCTTTCTCTGCCATTTTACCAAGTTAAATCGTTTGGATTTTCCATCCACATCTTTTTTGCCCTCAATACTTTTTCAATAATATCGCGAGCACATCCTTCCCCTCCTTTTTTATCGGAAATGTATTTTGAAATATCCAAAATTTCACGGGCGGCATTACTTGGACAAGCAGATATTCCTACGGTTTTCATTACCTCATAATCTGGCAAATCATCGCCCATATACATGATTTCTTCATCCTTCAAGTCATACATTATCTTGATATCGTCATAGGTATCAATTTTGTTAGCCACTTTAAGATAGACATCTTCAATACCCAAACGCTGCAATGCCGCTTTTACACTTTCAGAACTTCCTCCAGTAATTACGCATATTCTTAAACCTTTACGAATGGCTAATTGAATGGCAAAACCATCTTTAGAACTTAATGCACGAAGTTGCTCTCCATTGGGCATGATGGTAACCATACCATTGGTTAATACGCCATCCACATCAAAAATTAGCGTACTAATATTGGGTAGTAACTTTAAATAATGCTCACTCATTTTTTAATTTTATTATCGAATTACTGATATCTTTATATAGTTTTTGAAGCTCAGGATCACCTTCCAAACGTTCCAAATGCTTCTTTATTACTTCATAATCTTCTCGAGCAGCTGGCCCCGTTTGTACATCCTTGGGATGCTTTGCATTCATAGCCTTATTTACGGTTTCCAGTATTAAAGGTTGTAGAATCGATACATCTGCTCCTGAGTTTTGAAGTAGTTGATCTGCTAGAGCAAACATGTGATTTGAAAAATTACACGCCACCACCGCGGCCACATGAATTTCCTTTCGTGTGGTTTCATCAATTAGTCGAACGTCATTTGAAAGTAATCTCGCCAAATCAAGAACCACTTGCTCTGTTTCATGAGAATTGGCTTCAATACAAAATGGCACATTTTTAAGCGACATTTCCGTTTGCTTTGAAAAAGTTTGCAACGGATAGAGCACCCCTCTTTTCTGATGATCTCCTAAAATGTCAATACTTCGAGTACCCGAAGTATGCACCACAATGGTTTTTGAGGTT
Organism: uncultured Flavobacteriales bacterium; assembly: GCA_913057875.1. Taxonomy (GTDB): domain Bacteria; phylum Bacteroidota; class Bacteroidia; order Flavobacteriales_G; family Salibacteraceae; genus CAJXZP01. The sequence goes on along the minus strand of CAJXPI010000058.1, from coordinate 8,060 downwards.
GAAATTGATTTAGCAATCTCTGGAATCACATCATCCTTTACAGAAATGATTAATACATCTACTGGGTTTAGCTTCAAACAAGCTAACGATTGAATAGCTAAGGCATCCACTTTTTCGGCCAATTCATCGGCATTTTCAATGTTTTTACTGAAAACTTGATAAATATCAATACCCGCATCATAAAGACCTTTGGCTAAATGTGTAGCCACATTTCCTGCTCCTATGAAAGATACCTTTTTCATACGCCAAAGAAAAACTATACATAAGATTCCACAAAGAATCCTACCACTTCATTCGCTTTAATAATGCAGATAAAATGAACATTCCCAAGAATCCAATACCTCCCCAAATTAAGGCCGATTGGTTCTCTCCAAAAATCCATTTTCCCATAGCGAATAATAAACTATAGGTCATTACCAATGCACTAATCCATAAACCAAATAACAAACGCATATTTGATTTAGGTACCGCAATTCCCATTTTTGCGTATACCGGTTTCCACCAGCCGTCTGGCTCAATTAATTTTACAAAACTTTTAAGTTTACTTTCTTCTACAGGAGCAGTCAGCTTAGTTACCAAAATCCATACAATGGTGGTAAACACTACGGTAAAATAGAAAGTACCCTTATTGGTCACAAATGCTTCTCCAAACATGGGGTCCAGTACCATATGCCCAAAACCATAGGCCATAAAAGGCGCAATCATTCCTGCAATTTCACTCCACGCGTTAATTCGCCACCAATACCAACGTAAAATCAAAACCGCTCCCAATCCGGCACCTGCTTCCATAATAAACTCCCAAACCCCAGAAATACTTTTAATTTGAGTGGTGACTAGTAGCCCTACAATCATTAGCACTACAGTGGCCAATCTAGATACATTCACCAAGTTTTTTGGGGTGGTCTCCTTTTTCTTCTTCTTAAGATAAGGAGCATACAAATCGTTTACAATAAAACTAGCGCCCATATTTAATTGAGTTGAAATGGTGCTTAAATAAGCCGCCAAGAAAGCCACCAAAAGCAACCCTTTTAATCCGTTGGGTAAGAAGTCTTGCATGGCATATACATAACCTAATCGCTGATTAAAGGCATACTCAATAGAACGGTGAATATCTCCATTTTCAGAATTTGGAATAGCAGCCATCACTTCTTCCATACTAGTCCCCTGTTCTTTCATTGCGTACACCATATCAGCAGTTGCTGTATCCGGCATAGCATATTCCGGAGCATACAAAGTAATCGCTGCCAAAGCCACAATAATCCACGGCCACGGACGCAATACATAATGCGCTACTTGAAAAAACAAAGTCGCCTTCAACGAGTCTTTTTCAGTCTTTACTGACATCATTCGCTGGGCAATGTAACCACCACCACCAGGTTCTGCCCCTGGATACCAACTAGCCCACCATTGCACCGCGACAAACGATAAGAAAGCCCCGATACTCACAGAAAATACATGAAAGTTAGAAGCCGCTTCATTATCTAAGGAAGGGAAAAAATCAAAATAATGTTGCGGCAATCTAGCTGTAATGGTTTCCATTCCGCCAACTTCAGGAGCATCCAGTACCAAATAAGCTAGTATAATAGTACCCACCATGGCAATAAAAAACTGAACCGTATCTGTAATGGCCACTCCCAATAAACCTGACATAGATGCGTATGTAACCGCAATGGCCATGGCTAAGAAAGTATACAAATACACTTGAGATTCGGGAATATCAAAGAACGTCACCAATAGGGTGTTTAAGGCCAAATTTACCCACGCAATCACCATAGAGTTCATGAATATTCCTAAGTAAACCGCTTTAAATCCACGTAACATTTTGGCTTCTTTTCCACTGTATCGGATATCAATCAATTCCAATTCCGTAACAATGTTGGCACGTCTCCAGTACCTAGAAAAGAAGAAGGTGGTTAACATTCCCCCCGCCAAGAAGCTCCACCATAGCCAGTTTTTAGAAACCCCTCCTGAGGCTACCAATTCCGAAACCGCTAATGGTGTATCGGCCGCAAATGTGGTAGCCACCATACTAATACCGGCAATGTACCACGGTAAATTACGTCCACCCAAAAAGAAGTTGGTTAAGCCACCTTCGGCTTTTCCTTTGTAACGAATACCAATAGCTAAGGAAAGGAGTAAAAAGCCAATAATTATTGACCAGTCTAATAGAGATAATTCCATGAATTGCGATTTTATGCAAGTATATAAGTTAATAGAAGCCCTAGAAACACAATTAGAAATAACTATCCGCTACTCAATGTTAATGAAACCGAAAAGGAGTTTTACTTTTGCAGGGCAAATCGGCTTATCGCGGGTCTTGTAAAAGGCATGAGGAAAGTCCGGACATCATAGGGTAGCCTGCTTCCTAACGGGAAGGCGCTAATTTATTAGTGACAGCAAGTGCAGCAGAGAGTATATTTCCCATTTCGGTGGGTAAAGGTGAAACGGTGAGGTAAGAGCTCACCAGCAAGATTGGCAACAATTTTGGCTAGGTAAACCTCAGGCGATGAAAGATCAAATAAACTTCGGTTTGAGGGCGACCCGCCCAATCGGAGAGGGTAGATTGCTTGACCCCGTGAGTGATTGCGGGGCTAGATAAATGATAAGCTATTACAGAATCCGGCTTATAGATTTGCTACATAAAGGAGTTGCACAGAAAAAGTGTGGCTCCTTTTCCATTTTAAGTAGTTTGTTGTTTAGTGCGTTCCCTTCCCTCCTATCGTCCGTCAGGTCGGGTCATTCGTTTTACTCCTCGCTTCGCTGTGGGGTATCACTGCTACCCCTAACGCGAAAAAGCGAATACAATCTTTACTTATTCATAAAAACTAACGGCCGATTCGTGCCTCGGCCCAACAAAAAAAGCCGTTTCATTTCTAAAACGGCTTTTTTAACTTTATTAGAGTAAACGCTTATTGCGCTACAAAATCGTCTCCAGCGTACACGCCTTCAGCTAATTTTTTCTTAATTACTTTAAAAGTGTCAATGGTATATTTAACATCTTCTAAGGTGTGCATTGCTGTTGGAATTAAACGCAACATCAATGTACCTTTTGGTACCACTGGGTAAACTACAATTGAACAGAAGATTCCGTAATTTTCACGTAAATCAACTACCAATTTAGTTGCCATTGGCACACCACCATCCATATAAACAGGAGTTACGGCTGAATCAGTTACACCTAGATCAAAACCTTCGGCTCTTAATCCATCTTGTAATGCGGTAGCAATTTCCCAAAGTTTAGCTTTATGCTCTGGTTGCGTTTTCATCATTTCTAAACGCTTCATTGCTCCTACCACGATTGGGTAAGGTAATGATTTAGCATAAATTTGAGAACGCATGGTGTAATTCAAGAAACGAACTACATCTTCATCGGCAGCAATAAAACCACCAATTAAAGCAAATGATTTAGCGAAAGTACCAAAGTAGATATCAATCCCATCTTGAACACCTTGCTCAAATCCAGTACCACGACCTTCTGGGCCCATTGTACCGATACCGTGTGCATCATCTACAAATAAACGGAAGTTATGCTTCTCTTTAAGAGCAACAATCTCTTTCAATTTACCTTGATCTCCAGCCATACCGAAAACACCTTCAGTAAGTACCATAATACCTCCACCAGTTTTAGCAGTAATTTTAGCTGCACGCGTTAACATGGTATCTAATTGCTCTACGTTGTTATGCGCAAAAACAAATCTTTTACCCATGTGCATACGCATACCGTCCATGATACATGCATGTGATTCAGAATCATATACAATTACATCGTTACGATCAACTAACGCATCAATAGCCGAAGCCATACCTTGGTAACCAAAGTTCAATAAGATTCCTGCTTCCTTACCTACGTAATCAGCTAATGAATCTTCTAATTCTTCATGTAAAGCGGTGTTACCAGACATCATTCTAGATCCCATTGGGTTACCTAGACCATATTTTTGCCCAGCTTCTGCATCCACTTTTCTAATTTCAGGGTGGTTTGCTAGTCCTAAGTAGTTATTTAAACTCCACACTAACACCTCTTTACCTCTAAACGTCATTTTATTAGAAATCTCCCCTTCCAATTTTGGAAAGAAGAAATACCCATGACCAAATTTAGAGTACTGACCCAATGGTCCGTTGTTTCCCCTTACTTTATCAAATATATCAACCATATTCAAACTTAATTTTTCAATATTTTGGTTATTTAAATAACCTCGGCAAAACTATAATATATTGGTTAACTACCAACCCCTTTAATGCATGATAAATGTTAGTAAAATCAGCAGTTTATAAACAGTTTGAGAAAGATTTTACCTAAAAATCGTTAAACATTCTTAACCAAAACCCATGAAAATGGCCAACCCACAACATTCACACACCTACAAACCAGCTGATTAGAAGCCTATTAAATACTAAACAAACTTGTAAAATAGCTTTACACCTACGGCTAATTTTATTACATATTAATGACTAAAAAAATTACATTTGCAGCATGTTTAAAAAGTGGGTCCCCATATTCTTTTTTGCTTTTACAGCCTTGTATATTAGCTCTTGTTCAGAGTATAATAAGGTATTGAAGTCATCTGATTTGGAATATAAATTTGCAAAAGCAAATGAGTATTACGAAGCCAAAGACTATTACAAAGCATATCCGTTAATTGAAGATTTAACGGCCATTTATAGAGGTCAAGGAAGGTCGGAAAAGCTATTTTACATGTTGGCTTATTGTGATTTTTACCAAACGGATTATTTGTTGGCATCCCACAGGTTTAATGAGTTTACAAAAACGTTCCCTACCAGTAAATATACAGAAGAATGTGCTTTTATGAGTGCCTACTCGTATTACATGCTTTCGCCCGCGCCAAAATTAGATCAATCAAATACCTACGATGCCATCTCTTCTTTACAATTATTTGTTGACAGATACCCCAGAAGTGAACGAGTAGACACGTGTAATAAGCTGATTATAGGTTTAGAAAATAAAATTGAAGATAAAATTTATGCGGGTGCAAATCAGTATAAAATGATGGAAGACTTTACCAGTGCGGTTATTACTTATGAGAATATATTAAAAGACTTTCCTGACACCCAATACCGTGAAGACATCTTTTATAACATATACGATGCCTATTATTTGTTAGCTCTCAAAAGTATACCACAAAAAAAGGTGGAAAGAATTGACCAAGCTTTCAAAGCTTATGTTAATTTTGCAGATCGTTTTCCTAGTAGCGATTACATGGATTCTGCACAAGAAATGTATGCTAAGCTAGAAAAGCTTAAAGTAAAATTTGAAAACAAATAGAAATGACATATAAAAAATCAGATGCTCCAGATTCTACAATCACACGTAATGCTAGTGATTTAGGAGATAAAGTAGGAAACTTATACGAGAGTCTTGCAATTATTTCTAAGCGTGCTGACCAAATTGGTAGAGATATCAAAGAGGAACTGAATGCTAAATTGAGCGAATTTGCTTCTAGTTCAGATAATTTAGAAGAAATCTTTGAAAACAGAGAGCAAATTGAAATTTCTAAGTATTACGAAAAATTACCTAAACCATTAGCTTTAGCAATGGTAGAGTATGAAAACGATCAGATTTACTACCGTAATCCTTCAAACGAGGAAGACGCTTCTGAATAATTAACTAAATTTACGCCTTTATGGAAGGCAAAAAAATACTACTCGGTGTATCCGGGAGCATAGCGGCCTATAAGGCCGCTTTTGTTATACGAAACTTTGTAAAAGCTGGAGCTGAAGTTAGAGTTATTATGACTCCTTCGGCTACAGAGTTTATTAGTCCATTAACATTAGCTACCCTTTCCAAAAAAAAAGTTTATAGTACCTATATCGGTCATGCCGATGAAGGCACATGGAACAATCATGTAGACTTAGGAATTTGGGCAGATGTGATGCTCATTGCTCCGGCTACGGCCAATACTTTGGCTAAAATGAATACGGGCATAACCGATAATTTCTTACAGGCGGTTTACCTTTCTGCCAGATGTCCGGTAGTCATTTGCCCCGCTATGGATTTGGACATGTACCAACATGAGTCTACTCAAAAAAATATGTCTGACCTAAAAAAGAGAGGACACCTTTTTATCGATTCAGAATATGGTGAATTAGCCAGTGGCTTAGAAGGAAAAGGACGAATGGCCGAACCTGAGCATATTCATCAATTCTTTGAAGAGTACTGGAATAGTGAGTTGCCATTAATCAACCAAAAATGGCTAATTACTGCAGGACCAACACATGAACCCATTGACCCTGTTCGGTTTATAGGAAATCATTCTTCAGGTAAAATGGGAGTAGCATTAGCTCTTGAAGCGGCTAATCAAGGAGCTAAAGTGGAGTTAATTTCGGGTCCGGGTACGCCAACAGTTAACCATAAAAACATACATCAGGTTTATGTACAAAGTGCCCAAAATATGTTTGAGGCCACTGTTCCTTTATTTTCAGATAGCCATGTGGCCATTTTAGCAGCAGCTGTGGCTGATTACACTCCAGCTAAAGTAGCTCACAAAAAGATAAAGAAAAAAGCGGGCGACTTTCAAATAGAACTAGAGCCTACTCAAGATATTTTAAAGTATTTGGGCACGCTCAAATCCGCCCAGAAACTAGTAGGTTTTGCTTTAGAAACAAACAACGAGATTGAAAATGCTAAGAAGAAAATTAAGAGTAAAAATTTAGATTTAGTCGTACTAAACTCTCTTCAAGATAAAGGTGCTGGGTTTGGTCATGACACCAATAAAATTACTTTGATTGACGCTCAAAATAAATTGACGAAATTTGAGTTAAAGACGAAAGCGGAAGTGGCGGCAGATATTATTAATTCGATTCAAAAATTATAATGAATAAATACCTAATCATTCTATTTTCATTTTTCACTTTACCACTTTCTGCCCAGGAGGTGCTATGTAATTTGACGGTTAATACAGAACAGGTTGCGGGTGGATCTCTTCAACTTGGGGTCCTAGAAGATTTTGAAACGCAGGTAAGAGAATTCATTAATCAAACTAAATGGACCAATGATGTCATCAAGGAAACGGAGAAAATTGAATTTTCAATGTTGATTAACTTTACCGAAGCAAATGGTACTGGAGTGTATAAAGCCAGTGCCAGTATTCAGTCAGTAAGACCGGTGTTCCATTCAGGTTACAATGCTGCGGTGATTAGCCACAAAGATGATCAATTCGAGTTTAGCTTTGCCCAAGGAGATGTACTCAACTTTAATGAACAGAATGCTTCTGAGAATAGTTTAACGGCATTACTATCCTATTACGTATACTTGGTTATTGGTTACGACTATGAAACATTTAGTCCGTTTGGAGGTAAGAAATATTTAGACATTGCCATGAGCATTGCTAATCAAAACCAAAACACCGTATACGCGGGGTGGAAACCCTTAGACAGTGATAAGAACAGGTACTGGATTGTAAATAACTTAATACAACCTAGGTATGAAAACATGAATAAGTGTCTGTATCAATACCACAGAGAAGGTTTGGATAAAATGTATGAAGACCCCAAAAAGGGAAGAACGAAAATTATCGAATCATTAGAGCTACTGGAAAAAGTATATGAAGACGTTCCTGATTTAGTGAACATTCAAATATTTTTCAATGCAAAATCAAGTGAAATTGTGGGTATTTTCAAAGAGTCGCCAGAAGATGAAAAGAAAAGAATAATCAAACTTTTGGATAAACTTTACCCTTCAAACACGCAGAATTGGTCAAAAATTAACGACCGATAATTTAAACGCCTTCCAGTTTATCAATCTTGGTTTTGGTTTGAAAGTTCCCAAATAGAACAGTTACATTCTTACCAGAAATATCAATAACATCGCCCACTTCTGTACCGGTAATTAGTTTCACTTTACCCCCCAGAACAATGGGTTTAATCACTTTGGGAGCTTCTTTCTTTTTGAACTTTAATTTAATTTTTGGTTTAGGTGTATTCTTTATTTCCTGTTTCAACTTTGCCTTTTTCTGGCTTTCTACCAATTTCGTTTTTTCAATAATTAGGTATTTACGCCTGTCTCTTATACACATCTGACGCTGCCGACGATCTACTCTGTG
>CAJXPI010000057.1 GCA_913057875.1 uncultured Flavobacteriales bacterium | reverse complement strand
TACACAGAGTAGATCGTCGGCAGCGTCAGATGTGTATAAGAGACAGATTTTACTCTGGTCCAAACGGTATCTCTACCTAACAGACTAAAGCCAATATAACCTCTAACATTTAATGTATCCATATCTTTCCATGTAATAACACAGCTATAGGTCTTTCCGTTTTCAGGGTCGTAAATAGTCCCATCTTCGTACTCATCATCATCCCATTCAAAATTTTGAATTACCGGCAATCCCAAAATTCCACGTGACCTTAATGATTCATCTTCATTGTTACGGTCAAGTTTAGCGGTGCCATCTTCACGGTTTGGCTCTTTTAACCAAATAATCTTACCGGAATACTTTCCGTCCTTTTTTGAAATTTCAACTTTCGACTTTCCTCCTTCGGTATACCAGGTTCCTATAATATCCTCCGCTTTTTGCGCAAACATTACCGTTGACATTACCATTAAGGCTAATAAACTCAATACTTTTTTCATCCTTTGATTTTTTATGATGTTTCAAATTTACACATAGAATTCCTTCTATTTACGGTAATAGAATTGAAATTGTAAAGGCACTGACATTTATTAACACTAGTTAATCCTAAGTTTGGGAGGAATTAATAATCACTCCCATTAAATAAAAACACTATGAAAAACATTTTTAAATTCGGAGCTCTTGTAGTTGGAGCATTACTACTAAGCGCTTTTGCGTTTGAATCAAACACTAATTTTTCAACGGATGAATTAGCCACTAACAATCAAGAAACATCAGAGCTCTTTACCATGAATGATGCTGAATTTGATCGCAAATGTGGAGAAAGCGAAAAGGCTGAGAAAAAAGAGGAATCTAAAAAACCAGAAGGAAAAGAGGAGCACAAGTGTGGTGAAGGCAAATGCGGAGAAGGAAAATCGGAAGAAAAATCCGCTGAAAAATCTGAGAAAAAAGAAGAAAAGAAGGAGGAGCATAAATGTGGTGAAGGGAAATGCGGTGGACAATAGTTTACACCTCCTACATTTGTGTGATAATTGAGCCTAGGTATTTTATCTGGGCTTTTTTATTTCTATTAAAATCCTGCGGTTTCAGTAATTCCAATATTTTTGAAACCTATCCAGATCAATCAAATTCATGTCAAGCAAGCAATTTACAGAAGAAAGAGGTGCTAGAATCACCAAACCTCATCGGGCTAATTTAAACCGAAGGCATTTTTTATTGGGAATGGTGGCCATTTCTGCTACCGCAATTATTCCTGCTGCCATCTCGTGTTCTGCTAGTCCCATTCACGATGTGCATAATCAGCTTACTGATTATGATTTTGCTACTTTAATGGCAGTACAAAATCATTTGTTTCCTACTACCAAAGATGCCCCGGGAGCCAAAGAATTAAATGCAGCTACGTATTATTCGTGGACTTTAATGGATACGGAAAAAGACCCCGAAGTAGTTCAAAAAATGCGTGATGGATTAAAATGGATAGAAGAAGAGGCTCAAAAGCTTTTTCAAAAATCATTTGTCAAGTTATCCCCTACCCAAAAAGAAGAAGCACTTAGATCTTTAGAAAAAGAAGGTTATGGTGAAAGTTGGATTAGTTTAACGCTAACCAACCTATTTGAGGCCTTGCTTAGTGACCCTATTTATGGCGCCAATACCAATCAAACGGGTTGGAAATGGCTAGACCATACACCAGGCCTACCAAGACCAACCGTAGAGAACACCTACAAAAACAAAATAGCATGGTAATAGAAACCGAAGTTTGCATTGTAGGAAGTGGTGCGGGAGCAGCGCCTGTGGCCTATACTTTATCAAAGGCTGGTAAAAAAGTGCTGGTACTGGAAAAAGGGCCCTGGTTAAAAGAAGAAGACTTTAGTAAAGACGAAATATCTGTTTGTAGACGTACTGGCTACACTCCCAATTTACGCGATGAACAACATGTACTAGAAACTCCGCATAAAGATCATTTTGATGCCAAATCTACCTTTGATTCCGGTCGTGATTTTTGGAATGGAAGCTTGGTAGGTGGTTCCAGTAATTTAATGAGCGGCTACTTTCACCGACTGAAACCCAACGATTTTAAATTATTAAGCACCTATGGCCCCATTGAAGGGGCAAACGTTGCCGATTGGCCCATTTCTTACGAAGAACTAGAACCATATTATGCCTTAACGGAACAATTGGTTGGTGTATCTGGAAAGGTGGTTCCGCATTCACAACTTGAGCCACGTTCTACTCCCGATTATCCATATGCGCCTTTGGCTGAAAACTATATCAGCTCGCTTATTGATAGTGCTTGCGACAAACTAGGGTACACATCTTTACCCACCGCAAGAGCTATTATTTCAAAGCCAAAGGATAAACGAAATGCGTGTTATTTGAGCAATTATTGTGGTAGCTATGCCTGCAGTTCTGGAGCCAAGGGAAGCGCAAGGGCGGCTCTACTAGATCCCGCTTTAGAATCGGGTAATTTGACTATTACCCCGCATGCCAAGGTATTTAAATTAAGTACGGATGGTACTGGAAAAGTTACCAGTGCGCATTATTACAATGAACGGAACCAGGAGGTAATTGTAAAGGCTGAAACCTTTGTGGTTGCATGTCAAGCCGTGGAGACTTCTCGTCTTTTACTGGATTCTACTGGAGAAAAACATCCAAACGGAATTGGAAACAATACCAATCAATTAGGGAAGAACATCATTTTTTCAGCAGGTGGAGTGGGACACGGAGAATTCGCGTACAAAAACTTTAATGAAGAAGAAATTACGCAACTCAAATCAAGGGGTACTTTTGTGAACCGTTCTTTACAGGAGTGGTATGAAATTGACGATCCTGAATTTGGAGAAAAGGCTAAAGGTGGAACGGTTGATTTTTTATGGAAACATGCCAATCCCATTGCACGCTCTATCCGACTAAAATGGGGTAGTGAAGGCCTAGTTTGGGGAGATAAACTCAAAAAGAAAATGCATCATTACTTCACGCAAGAACGCCATTTGACCTTTGAGATTTTTAATGATTGGTTACCTACTGATGATTGTTTTGTTACCCTGGATGATAAAGTGACCGACAAATGGGGAGACCCAGTGGCTAAGGTACGTTTGGGCTATCATGCGCACGATTTAAAAGTGGGCAACTATATTTCTGAGAAAACGGAAACGGTTCTTAAAGAAATGGGAGCTGCTAGAATTCGTTCAAGTGTGAGTGGATCAGCACCGGCAAATTTGCAAGCAGGAGGTTGTCGTTTTGGAAATGACCCAAACACCTCTGTTTTAGATAAAAACTGTAAAGTGCACGATTGTGATAATTTATATATCACTGACGGTAGTTTTATGCCTACTGGAGGTAGTGTTCCTTATACATTTACCATTTATGCCAACTCCTTTAGAGTAGCTGATCATTTGAAAAGTAAATTGGGTTAATAATTTATTCTTTATCCTTCTTTAAGTGCCAAACAATTTCAGCACCAACAAGGAAATTTGACGGTTTACCTTCAGGAACTAAGCTTCCTTTTGGTGTAATCTCATTCAACCCTTGACTATATTTTGCAAGGACTCCCAAATCCATTCTATTGAACAACGGATATCTAAAACTTACCCCTCCAAAAACGCAAGCACTCAAATCTGCAAAGTATTCTGGAGTATTTATTTTTTGCTCCTCCAAGTTCTCAAAGGCTCCAATAGTCTTTTCTTGATTAATCAGAACATCGAATGAAAAACCAATTTCGGGAATAATCCTAAATTTACTTCCGATCGTCCATCCCACTGCCAACTGATTAGTTAAATAGGTAAGTTTATTCTCTACCTTCACACTTTCATATACCCCATCAGATCCTCTAAAAGTTACTGAACTGGTATATCCTTTCACAATGTTTCCAATTCCATATGAAACTCTTAGGTTTTTTAATGGCTCAAACTCTAACTTTACCATTGTTGAGAAACCAAAAAGGGGGTTATTATCTTCATACAAAATAGGATCCGCAATCCTGGCTTTGTTCCACAAAAAACTGGCTCCTATATTTAGAGAACCTTTTTGCGCATGTAAACCGTGGGCAAAAAACATCCCCAAAAAAGTAAATGTAATTAGTGTTTTTATGATCTTCATAACTAGGTTTATTTACAGAAAGGAGAAAGCTTAAATTTTTATTCGCTTTTTTTATTCACCCCATACTCTAGCAGCAAAGTAGCTCCATATGAAAATGGCTGTTTCTTGCCATATTCTTCAGTATTTTGAATTAAGCCAAAACCCGCATACGGATTTAATGAAATTCGAATGTTTTCTGAAAAGTTGTAACGAGCTTGCACTCCCAATTTTACTTGTAACAAATTAGCCGGTTTATACTCCGAAAAATACTCTGACTCCACCTGCGAATCATTTAACATTTTGGTTTCCTCTTTAGTATTAACTAGGGCAGAATAATTTAATCCTCCAAAACCCAAAACTTCAAAACTAGCCGCTTTGGTAAACTGGTAACTCACCTCTAACGGAATGTCAATATATGAATAGGTGACATCCGTTCCTGAAGGTACAAATGGATCGTTTCCAGTAATAGGAGGGTTAAAAACATAAGAAACCCGAAACAATTCTGAGGCGTAATTAACGCCCAATAAATAACTCCATTTTCCTTCGGTTTGTCTACGTACGCTTAACCCAAATGCCGTCCAGTTGGCCTTAGGGGCACCTTCTACCGGTCCTTGAACCAAGGTTCCTTTAATGTACTCGAATTGGTTAAATTGAGCCGTTCCGTTTACTCCAATCCAGTAAGTGCTTTGAGCAAAACTGCTAAAAGAAAGACCAACAATTAATAAGGAAAATATGATGCGCATAAGTATAGGATATTAATTTTCTATTGACTCAAATGTAGGTTTAAAATGGACAGATTCAAATATTTATTTCTGAAATACCTTCTCTAAATCTTCAATCACAAAATCTTCATTTTGAAATATGGGATTACTCTTAGGCGCATAGTTTGAATAACTATGCAAATCTACAATCACGTACGATGCTCCATCTTGGTAAATGGAATCAAGAACCGCCCAATTATTTATCTCCTCATTATAGGCATTCCAACCTTTACAATGCGCGAAATACATTAATTGCGGAGAAGGTGAACCATTAATAACCACTAGTGAACTTTCTGGAATAAGCTCTTGTGTAATAGCTTCCAATTCTAACTTGTACAACTGGTCATCTCTGACAAAAAAATCGTGGTTTTGATTAGCTATTCCCTCCACTCCAATCACTAACAAAAGGAAGTATTGCATCTTCAATTTCATTTGAGTCAATGCGCCTCCTGCTAAAAAAGCTAATACCGGAACAAACGGAATTATGTAATAGTTATGGGTAGAAAAAACGCGTCCGGTTTTTACAATAAAAGCTAAGAAAACAAGTGTCACTAGTAACACACCCCATTTAAAAACGGGCGGATTTTTCTTCACCAACCAATAAACTCCCCACACCACAAATCCGAAAGCTACAAATGAATGCAGGCCACTGAAATAGAACTTTTGCAGGAACTGGTCCCATACTGGAATTATGGCTAAAATGCCTTCCCATATGCCATGCGGAAAAAAGAGTTGGTATTTATACGTTTCCAGTAAATAAGGCACCCAATAGAAATACCAAACTGAAGTGATGGCGACTCCAATTGTACCCGCAATAAGGATGTTTCTTTTTCGTACTACTGGAATTTCTTTTATAATGAAAATAACACCCAAAACGGCCATTAAACTGAGAGCCGGAATTTTACACAACATCCCTAAAGTGGCCATAATAAAAAATAAGGCTAGATTTTTCCCTCCTCCATTTCTTAAATACAACAAGGCATAATACAAGCCTATTAACATTAATGCAATGCTAAAGGTATCAGGCATAATTTTGCGCGAAAACGCAAACCATACGGAAGTCAAAAAAATGAGAGTTGAATTAAAAGCGACTTGTTTATTGGTCAGCAACTTTACTGCCTTATAAAAGTACCAAACCCCTATACTGGAAACGATTAAGTTGATTAATCTACCATACCAATGATCGTAACCAAAGACCTCTGCAACTAGATAAATCAAGTAGTTAAAAAGTGGGAATTCCGAACCCATAATCCCCGTTAAGTCACCTCCCATATCTACTCTTGGATACAACAAATTGGCTTCTAACTCATAAAAGTTACGGGCAATCATGTTGGTTAAACTCTGACGCCAATTATGCCCTGTTTCCAGCGGGGCATTGGTAATACCCACCAATCGCATACCAAAAAAGAACACGATCCAAAATTCTATTCGAGTAAACCAATTACTCCAATGAGATGACTCTTTTTGCGATATATCCGTGGGACTAGACATGCTTACAAATCTAATGATGCTTTGCGATTGACGGTTGGGGGTAGCTTTTTACTTTTTCACTGGACGCATCTTTTTGTAGATAAATTCCATTAAGAAACAAGTCACAATTATGCCCAAAGCAATGTAAATGCTCTCAGGATTTGAACCAAACTGCTGTACAACTAACACTACTAGTGCAATCATACATAGAATGAATCCTAAAAAGGGAATGACTTTGTTGCCTTCTATGACATCACTCAATTTGAAACCAACAAAATTCACCATAGCAAAAATGAATAGGAAACCTATACTTCCTGCGGTTGATATACTTTCTAAATTCAACGTATTTGCCACTACCAAAGTAAGAATGGCCGTAATAAAAAGTCCTTCAGGTTGGCCCCATAAACTCCCTGTTAATTGATGGGGTAACTCGCCATCTTCGGCAATTTCATAACTTACTTGCGAACCTCCATACAAAGAGGCGTTAATAGCCGAGAACGTAGAAATCAATGCAGCAATTGTGATAATGGTAAAACCTACATCGCCTAACATGGGTTTAGCCGCTTCGGCCAAAACGTAGTCTTGCGCATCGGCAATATCACCAAAAGGCAAGGAACCTACGGTAATTAACGCAATTACAATGTACAAGATGATGACAAACCCAACGGAGTAATAATACGCTTTCGGAATATTTATCTTCGGGTTTTCAATATCTGGAGTGGCATTAGCTATTAATTCAAAACCTTCATAGGCTACAAAAATGACCATACCCCCCGCTAAAAGCTGAATAGGTGCTTCCCAATTTTCAATACTTAATTGATGTAAATTAGGGTTTCCAATTAATCCGTAAGCGCCAATAAGCACAAATGCAATCAAAATAAGCAGCTTGATTATTACCGCCCATTTTTCAATACGCCCCACTATTTCTAGGCTATAGTAATTCACCAAAGTAGCAAACACCACTATTACCGTAGCGTACAAATGGGTATCAAATTCAAGATCGCTTGTAGCCTGGTAAATATTTGGCGCGTACGAACCAAATGCTGAAGCATACAGCGACAACATAATGATGTAGCTAATCCACAATAAATTATTGACTCCACCACTAAAAATTCCAGTACCAAAACCCGAATTAATAAACTTTACGGTACCCCCACGATCTGGGAATTTTACCGAAAGCTTTACGTAACTGTACGATGTGATTAAAGCAATTAGTCCTGCAAATAGAAATGAAAGAGGTGTTCCTCCTTTTGCCAGAGAAACAGCCAATCCGAGAACGGCAAAAATTCCACCGCCCACCATTCCGCCAATACCCAGCGAAATGGTTTCTTTCAATCCTATTTTAGAACCTGGCATAAACTAGGCTAGTGCTTGTGCTAAATCTGCAATTAAATCATCGGCATCTTCTACCCCAACACTTAATCGGATTAATGAATCAGAAACACCCGATTTTTCTCTTTCTTCTTTAGGTATAGATGCGTGCGTCATAGTAGCTGGATGTCCAATTAACGACTCTACACCACCTAAAGACTCCGCTAACGAAAACAACTTCACATTCGCTACCACGCGGTGAGCATCTTCCATTTTATTTCCTTTCATAGAGAAAGAAATCATTCCTCCAAAGTCATCCATTTGGCGCTTTGCCACATCGTGATTGGGGTGATCCTCAAAACCTGGCCAGAAAACTTTATCCACCGATGGTTGCTCTTTTAACCAATGGGCAATTTTAGCTCCGTTTTCACAATGACGTTGTACACGTAAATGAAGTGTTTTAATTCCTCTTAACACCAAGAAAGAATCCATTGGTCCCGTAACTCCTCCGCTACTATTTTGAATACGGTAAATTTCGTTAGCTACTTCTTCATCTTTCATGATCAACGCTCCCATTACAACATCCGAGTGTCCACCTAAATATTTGGTAGCCGAATGCATCACAATATCAGCTCCCAAATCAATTGGTCGCTGCAAATATGGAGTAGCGAATGTGTTATCAACCGCTAATAAAATATTGTTCTTTTTTGCTATTGCCGCTAATGCTTCAATATCAATAATGTTCATCATTGGATTGGTTGGCGTTTCTGCCCAAATCAATTTGGTGTTATCATTTACCAAAGCCTCTACATCTGCAGGATTAGCCATTGGGGTAAAATGAAATACGATTCCATACTTTTCAAAAATGGTTTTGAAAATACGGTAAGACCCACCATATAAATCATTGGTTGAAATTACCTCATCACCTGGATTAAGCATTTTGATCACGGCATCAATAGCCGCTAAACCACTACCAAAACAAGCCCCATAGTTCCCATTTTCAATGGCCGCTAAGTTTTTTTCTAAAGCATCACGCGTTGGATTTAAAGTTCTAGAATATTCGTACCCTTTATGATTTCCCACTCCATCTTGAATATAGGTAGATGTTTGATATATAGGGGTCATAATTGCTCCAGTAGCTGGATCTGGCTCTAGTCCTCCGTGAATAGCTTTGGTTGCAAACTTGCTTTTTGATGTATCCATAATGATTGTAATTTAACGCTAGCGAAATTATTGAAAGCGATGCACAATTCGGGAATTACAGTGTTTTTTTTTCATAGCTAAAATTCCCCATCACTTTACTAGATTTTAGTACTTGATTACTGGACAATAAAAATCGGTTAATAGTTTAAATATACCTATCCGATGTTTATATTTGTGGAATGTGGTCTATTGATTTAAGCTATAGAAAAGATTTAGCCTCCACTTTTAGTAGATTAGAAGAAAAAGTGGATGTTTTGCGAAGTGCGAGACCTTTGCCTAGCGCGGCTATTTCAAAAATTAAAGAAGCACTTCAAATAGAGTGGACTTACAATTCGAACAGTATTGAAGGCAATACCCTTAGTTTACGTGAAACTCAAATGGTTTTACAAGAAGGGGTAACCATTAAAGGAAAGTCACTAAGAGAACATTTTGAAGCTAAAAACCACGAAACAGCTATTCATCATTTATACACCTTAGTTAAGGATGGTTACAAACTAACCAGCCATGATGTATTAGCGTTGCACGGTTTTGTTCTAAGATCCATTGAAGACGAACATGCGGGTAGAATACGAAATGCAGGAGTACGTATTTCGGGGGCCAATTTTACACCTCCCAATGCACGTAAAGCCTCCGAATTATTTGATGAACTCATTGCTTTTGTGAATAGCAACCCATTGCGGTTAAACAACATTGAATTGGCCACGGTGTTTCATCATAAGTTCGTCTGGATTCACCCGTTTTTTGATGGTAATGGTCGAACCGTTCGTTTAGCCATGAACTTGATGTTCATGAGTGAAGGGTATCCTCCTGCTATCATTTTAAAAAATGATAGAAAAAAATACTACGAAGCACTCAACCAAGCCAATAAAGGCAACTATCAAAAATTGATGTTGCTTATGTGTCAGGCTTCCGAACGGACTTTAAACATTTATTTGAGCGCTTTACCCGATACGGATGAAGATTACCAGCCTATTACCAATATTGTATCTGATCCAAGTATTCCATACGGTCAAGAATATGTAAGTCTTTTAGCCAGACAAGGTAAAATTGATGCACATAAAGAAGGCAGAAATTGGGTTACCACTAAAAAGGCCGTAGAAGCTTATATGAAAAACCATCTAAAGTAAAAGAGTGTACTTAGTTTAAGTACACTCTTTTTTACTCTGAATAAAAAGAGGTCAGCACTTATTTAGGGGGATAGTCCTTATCATACTTTTCACGGGCATAATGGTATTCATAAACAAGAACCGGACGAAAGCCTGTACTAGAATTTGGCAAAGGATATTCTAGCAAACTTTGAGAAGCTTGTAATTGAATTTGACTCGGGCTACTTCTCCAACTACCTCCTTTCACCACAACCACACCCTTTTCATTTAAAGTAACCTCAGCAACATTTCCACTCATATCATATAAGTTATTGGGCGAGGCAGGGTATGACTTTATGCTATTGGTTAATAGCGCTCCATCTACAGAGTAATTCCCTTCAATGGGATAACAGTTTACTAAATAGTTCCCATCTACATCGGTAAGAGTCTCTCCTTTCCAAGGATAGATTTTATATTTCCCCTTATCTGAGGCTGCTAATTCCCACTCTTCAGTACTGGGGATGCGTACAAGCATGGATTGTATTTGTTTAGGAGTGGAATTGTATTCTTTTTTAAGCTCCCCACTATACCATTCGCAATACAATTCAATACCCTTTTGTGTAACCCCAACTACTGGATAATCATTATAACCCGCATAAGAAAAATACAACCTACTCATAATATTGTTGGAGTCTACCTTCCAAACATCTTGATTTGGAAGGGCTTCTACGTAATCCTTTTTTCGCCCTTGTTCTAATAAACCAACTAAAAAGGTTCTGTATTCTAAATTAGTCACTTCCGTGGTTTGAATCGAAATATCCCTAAAATGGACTGAGTCTTGAGTAAACAACAAGGTATCCCTTTGAATACAACCAAAATTAGCATCACAATAATTACTCGCTTTATATAATATTTGCTTTTTTGATTTTGCGTAATTCTTTTTCTCAGTGTCAAACAAATAGGGATAATGAAACTCTCCATACTTGTCGTAGTAACCCATCTTCTCTCTTTGATTTAAGTTAGCATGATCTCTAGGGCTATTATTAAAATAAGAACTCACCACCCTAAAGCCAATATTCACATTTGGCTCAGCAATACCTACATGTTGCATAGGTGCATTAATTTGTATGGAATCCAAGGGACTTAAAAAACTCCCTCCTTTAGTGCCAATAATGGACTTGTCTTTATAATCCCATACCATTTCCGCAATATTTCCACTCATACAATATAAACCATACCCATTTGGACTATACGAATAAACAGCTGCCGTATGCATGGCTCCATCATCATTTGGGTTTTCCCCTTCCGGATTAAAATTGGCCAAATAACAGCCAGTAGAGTTTCTTACATATGGTCCACCCCATGGATAAACGTTGGTATTATTCCCTCCTAAAGCCGCATAATCCCATTCTACATTAGAAGGTAGGCGAATATTCATCATTCTTGGTTTATTTTTAGAGTTTAGCACTCCATTTGTTGCTTTGGTTAACCACTCACAATACATCTCTGCACCCGCTCTACTAATATTGTTTACAGGGTATTCATTATAAGCCGGATGAGAAAAATATAATTCTACCAAAGGCTGATTATATTCCGGATAATCTTTCGCCCATAAACTCTGATCGGGTTTAGCTATAAGAAAATCTTCCTTTCGTCCTTGTTCTAATAAATCAAAGAGAAAGGTTCTGTACTCAAAATTTGTAACCTCCGCTGCTGACATGTAAAAGGGGTTAATGGTAATGGAGTCACCTTTATATTCCAGTTTGCCCAATGGAATAAATTTCTGAACCTTATCTCGTTTCACCCAAGATTTAATCATTCCCGCCTTTTTTTTTGCATACATTTTCTTTTCTTCCTTGGTAAGCATAGGGAAACGGTAGTCTTCAACTTTTTCCTTTTTCTCTTGAAAAACCAAAGGAGCATGTGTTAATTCTTTGGGGTTTATTATTTCAGGCTCCTTAACCTGTTCCACCCATTCTTCCTGGGTAAATTCAGGCTGATAAATAGAAGGATTTTCTAGTTCATAAATCCAATCCGACTCTTCTAATTCCAGTAAGGTTAAATCATGACTAGTTAATTCAATGAGAGTGGGTTGTTGCTCGCGAGTAATTGGTTTTTCAGGAAAAGTAGATTCATTGAAAAAGCCGTGTAAAAAGGCAAAAATAATGCCCGTAGATAAAGCTGAAGTTATCATAATAGTCCAAGTTTTTATGGTAAATAAATTGGACGTTTCGGTAGCTGAATCCATAACAGTTGGATTTTCTACATGCGATAAAAAGGATTCTTGCATTTCGTCAAAACTCACCTGAGGAGTATCGTTTTGGGCTTGGCTAAATAAATCGTTTAGTTTTTGATCTTTATCCATTTCCATATTTCACCTCCTTTGTTTTGTGTTCTGATTCGAACGTTAGTATTTCTTTTAATCGCATTCTACCTCTTCGCAATCGTTGCTTTACAGCCGATACGGAAACGTCTTGAATTTGCATAATTTCTTTGATTGAAAATCCGGAGATTTCAAAAAGAATAATGCACTCTTTTTGTTCTGCTGGCAACAAAGCCAACGCTTGGTAAAGAAAGTACACGTCCGATCGCGAGTCGGTTTGTGCGTTTAAATCTATTACCTCCAAATGCGCATTGGCAGGTAATACATCTTCTTTCTTTTTTTTATGATTATTAGCTAATAAACGAACACTTATTCCAATTAAAAATGACAAAAACTGTTCTTCCTTTTGTAAGGAATCTATTTTTTGAAAGGCCACCAATAAAGATTCGTTCATTAAATCTTTAGGTTCCATATCTCCATACACCCGCGCTCTGCAGAAACGCTCAAACCTGTCATGAACTGGCTCGTATAGCTTCAAGAAATATTTTTGTTTATCCTTACTTGTCATTCGTTACCTTGGGTATTCGTATAAGGTTAGTGTAACGAAAATAGAAAAAGTTACATGGGTTAAGAAAAGTTTTTTAAGCGTTCTTAATAAACGATGTTCCACTTTCAATAGAATCCACCAAATCTCTAATGGACCTAGCGTTATATAACTTCCAAAGTCCGTCTCTAAAAACTTTCAAATCATTGTGTAACGGACAAGGACGTGTCTCTGAACATTCATGCATTCCCATACCACATTTGGAAAAGAATTCTAAGCCATCAATTTCTTCAATAATTCGAATCAATTTAATGTCTTTAGATTCATCTTTTAAGTAAAATCCACCTCTTGGGCCTTTCACCCCTTCCAGTATTTTACCCCCAGTTAGCTTTTGCAAAATTTTACCCAAATAGGGTGTGGGTAAATCTAATTCTTCGGCAATAGCTTTGATGCCCATTTTTTGGTCAATAGTTGCGTTTTTGGCCACAAAAACAATGGACCGCATGGCATATTCACAGGATTTTGATAACATCTTACAAAGATACCTCTTCTTCTAAAAGAATAGCTTTCGGAAATAAAATATTGTTCTCTAAATGGATATGTTGAAATAAATCATTTTGGAATTCTTCTAACTTTGCATACATGGCTCTGTAAGTATTGCAAGCCCCTTCGGGTGGCGTGAAATTATTACTTAATTGTGCAATTTCTTTAATGATATCTCCCGCATGATCATGTTCTAAATGCATAACATTAATTGGACTCGCTACAAACTTTTGATCAACCGTTTTCCCTTCTTTTTTTACTTGAAGTAGGTTCTTTACAAAAGGAAATAAAATTTGTTCTTCCTTTTGTAAATGAGGCAATAGCTCTGCGACTAAATCGGTTGATAATTGATTAATCCGAACAACTTCCGGATGTGTATCTCCATGTACTTCAGCTACTCGATTGGTATATTGAAGTAACAACTCAACGTTATTACGCACATAGGTGTGATGCGAGTTTTCAATAAAATCAATTAGGAACCCCAGTTCCCAAGAATCGTAATTATGCGTAGCCGTAGTGTTTGTAAGAGCCTGATCTAACTCACTTCCTATCGCTCGTAAATCCACACCTTTTCGCTCACACGCCTTAGCTACGCTGACATTTCCACCGCAACAGAAATCAATTCCATGCTTTTTAAATACATCGGCACTTTTAATGTTTTGAGTTACTATCTGGGCTACGGTTTGTTCTTGTAAATCTTGCATAACGTTCTTATTTGAACGCAAAGATATAATAAATATTTAATAAAAGATGTTTTTATCTTTTATTGTGTTTTATCTTAGAACGCCTCAGATAGAACAAAGTAGATTCCGTAGTCTTCTTTACCCGCAGCTAAATCCAAACCTACATTCACTTTCTTGTCTGGAGCAGCCATAAATCGGAGTCCGGCACCTATGGCGGGTAAGAATCCGTTATTTGATATTTCCACATCGTCATTCCCAATCATACTTAGCGAACCAAAAGCTACCATTCCAAAGCGCTTATAAAAATTCCAACGCCATTCGGCCTGCACATCAGCTAATTGTTGTCCTCTATACCTACCCGATGAATATCCACGTACATCGTTTCCTCTAGGACCAGCAAATCCTAAAATGGCTTGCTCTTCAAAGGGTACATCCCCAATACCGAAAAAACCATAAAACCGAATGGCTAAAACCTGTTTGGGTGTCCATGTAAAGTATTGGTTAAAATTCAACTCCACCAAGTCAAAATTTCCATCGCCACCTAAAGACTCTCTAAAATGTGTAGTTGTAATATCTGTAAAAATTCCAGTAGAAGGATTTAAACTATAGTCTCTATTGTCAAATGCAATTTTAACCCCTAATCCCGCAAATTGCGCATCAGTGGAATAGGTAGGCAGCTCAATATTTCCGGGTAGATTATCTAAATTAAACTGTGTTTGGAAATGCGAGAATTTATAATGAAGCCCCCCGTAAATACCATTCTTTATTTCGCGCAAAAAATTTCCCTTAATAATGGTAATATCTGTAGCATAACTCAATTGCAACTCTCTATTTAAAACCTTACGATAATACCGAAATCGGAAATCCCCCTTAACCGCTAAAATATCATACCACCATTTATTCTCACCAAAGTATCCTTCTTGCAAAATAGCACCAATCCAGGTTTTATTTTCCATGTAGGTTCCATACAGAAAGGTAGATGAAGGGTTAGAAAGAGTATCTTTTTTTGAAAGCTGGTAGAATACACCACCTACCACTGTAATACCAAAGCCCTGAACTTGATTGTAGCTTGGCGAAGGAATGGCCGCCCAATTGACCCTGTCTCTTATACACATCTCCGAGCCCACGAGACTCCTGAGCATC
>CAJXPI010000056.1 GCA_913057875.1 uncultured Flavobacteriales bacterium | reverse complement strand
CTACACAGAGTAGATCGTCGGCAGCGTCAGATGTGTATAAGAGACAGATTATGGCCGTACCTGCGGGTGATCAACGTGATTGGAGTTTTGCTACGCACTTTAATCTTCCTATTCCAAATATTTTGGAAGGTGCAGATATTTCTGAAGGTGCAGTTGAAGGCAAAAGTGCTGTTATCTGTAATTCTGATTTCTTAAACGGACTAAAAGCCAACAAGGCGATTAAACTAGCTATTTACGAATTAGAAAAAGCAGGTGTTGGTTTAAAGCAAGTAAACTTCAAACTTAGAGATGCAGGGTTTAGTCGTCAACGATATTGGGGAGAACCAATTCCAGTATATTTCAAGAACGAGTTACCATATGTTTTAGATGCCAGTGAACTTCCTTTAGAATTACCTGAGGTAGATAAATATTTACCAACTCAAGATGGTGAGCCGCCATTGGCTAGAGCTAAAAACTGGGTAACTAAAGATGGCCATGCTTTAGAAACGAACACTATGCCAGGTTGGGCAGGTTCATCATGGTATTATTTAAGGTACATGGACCCAAACAATGAAAACGAATTGTTTTCAGAAGAAGCGGTGAACTACTTTAATCAAGTGGATTTGTATTTGGGTGGAGCTGAACATGCTACTGGACACTTATTATATGTGCGTTTTTGGACTAAATTCTTAAATGATTTAGGAATGGTTCCATTTAACGAACCGGCTAAGAAATTGATTAATCAAGGAATGATTCAAGGGGTTTCTAAGTTTGTGTATCGTTTAGATGGCACAAATACTTTTGTTTCCAAAGGATTAATCGGTGATAGAAAAGTTGCTGCGATTCACGCAGATGTAAGTTTTGTAACTGGTGATGTATTGGATACAGAAGCTTTCAAGAACTGGAGAGCTGAATATGCTGATGCTGAATTTGAATTAGAAAACGGAGAATACATCTGCGGAAGCGAAGTGGAAAAGATGTCGAAATCTAAGTACAATGTTGTTAATCCAGATGAACTTATTGAAAGATACGGTGCTGATGCACTTCGTTTGCACGAGATGTTCTTAGGACCTATTGAGATGCACAAACCTTGGAATACCAAAGGTATTGATGGAGTTTCTAAGTTTTTAAGAAAGTTCTGGTCATTATTCCATGATGAAGAAGACAACTTTACAGTTTCAGATACGGATGCTACCAAGGAAGAATTGAAAATTTTACACAAAACAATTAAGGCTATTCAAGACGATATGGACCGTTATTCATTTAACACCATTGTAAGTCATTTAATGATTTGTGTAAATGATTTAAAAGCTATTAAGTGTAACAGCAAAGAAGTGCTTTGTGATTTAGTGATACTGGCTGCGTGTCATGCGCCACATATTACGGAAGAACTTTGGAATAAACTAGGTCATGAAACTTCTGTTTCTTACGCTTCCTTTCCAAAATTCAATCCAGAGGTATTAGTCGAGTCTTCTCACAGTTATCCGGTATCATTTAACGGTAAAATGCGATTCAAGTTAGAATTACCTATTGGAATGGATGCCAAAGCGGTTGAAGAGAAACTATTGAGTCTTCCTGAGTCTCAAAAATGGCTAGACGGAAAGACACCTAAGAAGGTTATTTATGTTAACAAAAAGATAATCAATGTGGTAGTATAAATTACCACACCTGCAGGTTGGATGGCTCGGTTTTTTTGTTATATTTACTTCACCTAACAAACAAAACAGTACTAAATTAAACACCAAGGGCTATGAGTGTAGATCTAAACCAAAAAACAACGAAACTTAAAGGATTATTAAAATCTAATATTGCAAAAGCTTGGTACCAATTAGATAAAAAATCATACGAAAATTGGCTGGAAGGCCGAAGAATTTCGAAATCTGAATTAAAATTTTAAATGAAAAAAGCCGCTAATCGCGGCTTTTTTCATTTAAAATCAACATATTGCATTAATGTCCTTTTATGGTGTGTTGATGAGACTTTTTAATGCGTTCCTTTTTCATAGATACATACTTTTCAAATTGTTCACTAGATAGAACACCTTTCATTTTTTCATCTGCATGTTTTTGAACTTCTTTCATTTCCGTTTTGGCTTCTTTTAACTCTGGGTACTTTTTTTGAATTTCTTCTTTCTTACCCTTCATTTCTTGGCTCAGCTCTTTCATTTCATTCACCTGCTCATCTGAAATATTTAACTTTTCCTTCATATTGCTCAAGTCTTCATCCTCCTTTTTTTGCTTACCATGTGGGTGTCCTTTTTGAGATTTTCCTTTATGATTCTCTTTCATCATCTGCTGTTGCTCCTCGGTTAGAATTTCTTTCATTCTTGACTTATTCTCCTTTTGCAACTCTTTCATTTCTTCTTTAGCTGCTTTCAATGAAGGATGATTCTCTTGAATAGCTTCCATTTCTTTTTGCGATTCAGCAAAAATGGCCGTCACTTCCAACTGCTGCTCACTTGTCAACTCTAATTCTTTGGCCAATTTCTCTACTTTCTTTTCCATGCGCATTTCTGAATTTTTATCTCCTTGCGACTTATGTCCTCTTTGAGCCATTGCTATTCCCATTCCTAATACAGTAAAAACCAGCATTGCTCCTATTAATTTCTTTTTCATTGTTTAATTATTTGTGAAACATATTGATTAGAGGGGTTCTCTTTAAAAAGGTTTAATCGCACATAAATTCTAAATGTTAATAAATGTAATGTGATTATTTCAATTTTATTCCAGTAAAAATTTCAAAACCAATAATTCAGATTACTTTAGAAGCAATAAATGAATTCATCCATTAAATTTAAAATCACCGTATTCCTTTCTGGTTTTGTACTTATGGTATTTGAACTTGTAGGACTCCGCATACTAGCTCCATTTTTAGGATCTAGCTCTATTGTTTGGACATCAGTAATTGGAATCATACTTCTCTTTATGTCTTTAGGTTATTGGAAAGGTGGACAGATTGCTGATCGGTATCCAAAAACGCAAACCCTAGGAATCATTTTAGCACTAGCTTCCGCTTCAATTTTCTTAATGAATATTGTAAAGAATCCATTTTTAGGATACTTGAATAGTTTTAATTTGTCGCTAATTGCTAAAAGCATTATTGCCTGTATTAGCTTGTTTGGAGCTACCTCTTTTCTATTGGCAATGGTTAGTCCGTTTGTTATACGATTAAGTATTGATAAAAAAGAAAACTCTGGCACTACTGTTGGCTCCATCTATTCTTTCTCTGCCTTAGGAAGTATTTTGGGCACCTTTGTAGGAGGTTTTGTTCTGATTTCATGGATGGGTACTAACGCAATCGTTTATGGTTTAGCCATCATACTAGCCGCTACTTCTTTATTGTTTGTTTCAAAGAATAGTCAACAAATGCATCTCTTTTTAGTGCTTTTACTTTTAGGCAACACCCTTTTGCTTTTTAGAACTCACGAATACTTAGATATAGATAGCAATTATTCTCGCATCTTCATTCAAGATACAGAATACGAAAATCAATCTGCAAAATTTCTATTATTAAACGGTTATGTTAATTCAGGAATGTCCCTAGGTTCACCAAATGATTTGATTTTTGAATACACCCAGTTTTACGATCTTTTTGATTTTTTCAATCCATCGGCCAACAAGGTTTTACTTTTAGGAGGAGGCGCATTTTCTTACCCAAAACACTTTCAAGCCACTTTTCCAAATAAAGAACTTGATGTGGTTGAAATTGATCCTGAATTACTGGAAATTTCTAAAGACCATTTTTCCTTTATTCCAAGTCCAAAAACAGAAATCTTTTTAGAAGATGCTAGAACCTATTTGCAACACTCTAAGAAAAAATATGACGTGGTTTTATATGATGTTTTAACCTCTCCTCTTTCCGTTCCATTTCATTTAACCACACAAGAAGCATTTCAACAGGTTTCAAGTACCATGCATTCAAATGGCATTTTAATACTCAATATTATAGCCGACTTGAATGGGGAAAGCAGCGCCTTTTTGGAAAGCGAATATCTAACCTTGAAATCCGTTTTTCAAGAAGTTCAACTATATTCTGCCCAAGAAAGAAATGTAAATGGATTGCATAATTATATACTTATTGCCTTTAAGGGAACTCCGGTGAAAGAACCTAAAAATTTGCAGGAATCCTATCTTTCCCTATTAGCAAACCCTATTAGCTATGAGCCTAGCGGAAAACACAAGATCCTTACCGATAATTTTGCTCCCACAGACCGATTACTTGCAGGCTATTAACAAAAAAGCCTCTAAATCTTTCTATTTAGAGGCTCATAATTTTGTTTTCTACACTTAGCTAAACGCTGGAATCCCGGTGATATCCATCCCTGTAATTAACAAGTGAATATCATGTGTTCCTTCGTAAGTAACAACAGATTCTAAGTTTGCCATGTGACGCATAATAGAGTACTCATTAGAAATACCCATTGCTCCATGAATTTGACGTGCTTCTCTAGCAATTTTCAATGCCATATCCACGTTATTTCTTTTTGCCATGGAAATCTGAGCTGATGTTGCTCTTCCTTCTTCCCGTAATTGCCCTAATCTAAAGGTCAATAATTGCGCTTTGGTAATTTCAGTAACCATCTCCGCCAATTTCTTTTGAATTAATTGGAAAGAAGCAATTGGTTTTCCAAACTGTACACGTTCTTTGGCGTATTTCAATGCCGAATCGTAACAGTCCATAGCAGAACCAATAGCTCCCCATGCAATGCCGTAACGTGCAGAATCTAAACAAGAAAGTGGCGCCCCTAATCCAGACCTTCCTGGTAATAAGTTTTCCTTAGGAACTTTTACGTTGTCAAAAATAAGCTCTCCCGTAATAGAAGCTCTTAAAGAATGTTTACCATGCATTTCAGGAGCAGAAAAACCTTCCATTCCTTTCTCCACCAACAATCCGTGAATTCTACCTTCTTCATTTTTTGCCCATACCACCGCAACGTCTGAAATAGGAGAATTCGAGATCCACATTTTTGCACCATTCAATAAATAATGGTCTCCCACATCTTTAAAGTTGGTTACCATACTGCCTGGATCAGAACCATGGTCGGGCTCGGTTAATCCAAAACAGCCTACAAATTCGCCTGTGGCTAGTTTGGGTAAGAATTTTTGCTTTTGCTCTTCAGAACCGTACTTCCAAATAGGATACATTACCAACGAAGACTGCACAGAAGAAGTAGATCTAACTCCTGAGTCCACTCTTTCTAATTCTTGCATTAAAAGTCCATAAGTAATTTGATCTAAACCAGGACCTCCATACTCTGTTGGAATATATGGACCAAAACATCCATACTCGCCTAAACCAGGAATAATTTGGCGAGGGAATTCCGCACGTTCATAATAATCTTCAATAATTGGAGAAACATCTTTTTTTAACCATGCGCGTAATGAATCTCTGAATAACTTTTGCTCTTCAGTCAATAATTCATCCATTAAATAATAATCGTGCGCTTCAAATCTATCCGTCATGAGTGTTTTAATTTGGCGCCAAAGGTACTGAAATCTGTAAATAAATATGTTCAAAAAAACATGGATTATTGACAGATATTAAACCATTGTGACAATTACTAAAATTACTTTTGCCTTTCACATGCCGCAGTTAAAAAATTCCATATCAGAATCTTATTTAGACAGCACTACTTCCGACTCCTTATTTGTATTAAGTATGGCTAACAAACCAGCAAGTACCGCTGTGGTTGAACCTAGATATCTTGATAATTATTGGATTTCTTTAACAGAAGCAAAACAATTGCCCAAAAAAGAATTTGAAACAAGAACATATCATTCTTCCACCATTTTGTTTTTCACATTCATCTTCATTTTAATTTCTTGGGGATACTATTTTCAAAAACATGCCAAGGGACTTCGTTCCATCGTATCGTCCTTTTTTAACAGTAGCACATTTTTCAATGAACTAAATGACCGGAGTGGAGCCAATGGGTTTGTTTCCCTTGGCATGTTTTTACTGGGAATTGTCAATATAACCGTCTTTGGTTATCAAATTCTAGCTGAACTAAACGTGCCATTTCTTTTATTTGATTTTCACAACACAGGGTTAACACTCGTTATTATAGCCTTCGCGATTATCTTTGGATTATTCTTTAAAACTATATTGGTATTACTTTCTGGAGTCATCTTTAATGCCTCCCAGACTTTTCAGGCCTACCTTTCATTAATTATTATTTCTATTCAGATCTCTGGGATTGTGCTTTTCCCCTTTACAGTGCTGTATACCTATGCCCCTGTAATAAATCCTCAAATCATCGTTTCAATTGGGCTTATAAGCATGACACTCATTTACTTCTACCGTTTATTCAGGTCGTTTTTTTTAGCGGTAAAGCAATCAAAGGGCCAAGTGTTCCACATTATTTTGTACATTTGCACGCTTGAAATTTTACCTTTATTGGTATTCGGTCGCTTAGCGATACAATACGAATGGATTTAAATATTTCAAGTACTAACCAACTAAGTTAGCGTTTTTATTATGGATTTGAAAGTTAAAACAATACTTGTATCACAGCCAAAACCAGAATCGGACAAGTCACCGTATTTTGAGGTAGGTACAAAACACAAACTAACCATTGATTTCCGTCCTTTTATTCATGTAGAAGGTGTAAATGAAATTGATTTTAGATCAGAAAAAATTAATATTCTAGATCATACGGCAGTTATCTTCACTTCAAGAAATGCGGTTGATCATTATTTTAGAATTGCGAAAGAGGCCCGTCTAACCATTCCGGATACCATGAAATACTTCTGTATTTCCGAATCAACTGCTTATTATTTGCAGAAATATGTAGTTTACAGAAAGAGAAAAATATTTCATGGGAAGCAACGTTTTGCGGAACTTATTGATGTCATGAAAAAGCACAAAAAAGAAAACTTTTTGTTACCCTGTTCTGATATTTTGAAAAAAGAAATTCCTGAATTACTTGAAAAAAGTAAGTTCAAGTATTCTAAAGCAGTATTGTACAAAACAGTTTGTTCAGACCTTTCTGATTTAGAGAATGTCCTTTATGATATGTTAGTATTCTTTTCTCCTGCAGGAATTGAATCTTTATTAAAGAACTTCCCTGATTTTAAACAAAATGATACGCGAATTGCCGTATTTGGACCTACTACGGCAAGAGCTGCTAAAGAAGCCGGGTTAAAGATTGATATTCAAGCTCCCACTCAAAACGCGCCATCTATGACCATGGCAATTGAGAACTATGTTAAAGAACATAACAAGAAATAACATTTTTCTTGAACAAATTATACAAAGGGTTTCGAAAGAAACCCTTTTTTTGTGATGTGAAGTTAGTAAACAAGCGGGAAAGTCATTTAAAGAGTCAAGTGGTCATCAGCCAACTTTTTTCTAAGGGTAAGGTAATAACCACCCCCCCGTTCCGTTTGGTCTACTTATCTCGTAAAGATTTAAAAACTAATGGTTCGCAAATATTGATTAGTGTACCAAAAAAGCGTTTTAAATTAGCAGTATCTAGAAATGCCATCAAACGAAAAATTTCAGAAGCTTTTCGATTGTATTCTTCAGATTTAAAAGCATTTTTAAACAAAACCAATACCCATTTGGCCATTGGTTTTATTTATATTGGCAGCAGAGAACTTCGATCGGAAGAAGCACCAAAAAAAATGCAAGAAGCATTGGAAAAGCTCCTAAAAAAATTGAAAGAAAATGAAATTGAATAAGACATATAAATCATCTACCAAATGGATAGCTGGAATCATCACGGTTATCTCCGTAGGACTGTTTAGCTTTCAGGACAGTTATTTTGAAGTAAGTAAGAACTTAGACATTTTTGTGAGTGTCTATAAAAACGTAAACACCTATTACGTTGACGAGACCCAACCCGGTGACCTAATGAAAACGGGGATTGACGCCATGTTAAAAAAATTAGATCCTTACACCGTTTATTATCCAGAATCAGACATTGAGGATTACCGATTCATGACCACTGGTCAATATGGAGGAATTGGATCTCTTATTTCTCGTAAAGACGGTTTTGTCATCATATCTGAGCCGTATGAAAACTTTCCAGCCGATAAAGCAGGTCTCCGTGCAGGTGATATTATTTTGAAAGTAGATGGCAAACCAGCAAAAGGAAAGTCCACTTCTGAAATTAGTTCCTTTTTAAAAGGCGAGCCAAATACTAACCTGGTACTGACCATTGAGCGTTATGGTGAAGATGCCCCAAGAGACGTAACTGTAACCCGTGAAGAAATAAAAATTAAAGACGTTCCTTACTACGGTTTAGCCCAAGAAAAAACAGGTTATATTAAACTAAATGGGTTTACCGAAACCGCTAGTGCTGAGGTAAAAAGTGCCTTGATGGACTTAAAACAACAATACCAAATTGAAAACTTGGTATTAGACCTAAGAAATAATGGAGGTGGCCTTTTACGCGAAGCTGTAAACATTGTAGGGCTTTTTGCTCCGGTAGGAACCAAAGTAGTTGAAACCAAAGGAAAACTAACCGATTGGAACCAAACCTATTTCACCACGGCTCCACCTGTTGATACTGCAATCAATTTAGTCGTTTTAATTAACGGAGCTTCCGCTTCCGCTTCTGAAATTGTTTCCGGAACTATCCAAGATTTAGATCGTGGGGTAATTATTGGAAGTAATTCTTTTGGAAAAGGTTTAGTGCAACAAACCAGAGATTTGAAATACAACTCCAAAATGAAGTTAACCGTTGCCAAATATTACATTCCAAGCGGGAGATGTATTCAACGTTTAGATTACTCCCATAAAGATGAAAATGGAAAGGCCATGACCGTGCCCGATTCACTGCGCAAAGAGTTTAAAACAAAAGGAGGGCGTTTGGTACTGGATGGGGCCGGAATTGAACCCGAGATTAAGGTGGAAGGTCCAATAGCCAGTCCAATTCTAATTAGCTTGGTGCAAAAGCAACTTATTTTTGATTATGTCACACAGTATAGAAGCAATAATGACAGTATTGCTTCTGCCAGTGAATATCAAATGAGTGACGCGGAGTATTTGGAATTCAAAGAATATTTAAAAGATAAAGATTACGATTATTCTACAGAAACGGAAAAGCTTCTTAAACGATTAGAAAAAGCAGCAGAAGAGGAAAAGTATGCCGATCAAATTCAAGAGGATTTAAAAGGTTTGGAAGATGCCATTTTCATGAATAAAGCTAAGGATTTAGATTTATTTCAAGACCAAATTAAAAGGTACATGTCTGGCGAAATTGTAACCCGCTACCATTACCAAAATGGCCGTATTGAACATGATATGCATTTTGATGAAGACATGATTGAGGCCAAAAAAATATTGGGCGATTCTAAAGTTTACTCGTCTATCTTGAACGGAACATACAGCGCTAAATAGTCCGTTGAGTATTCTTTCAAATAGAGCTCAAATCCATCAAAATATCTTTTTTGGATTACTAATTGTTATGCTGGTAGGCATGCAATTTTCTCACTTTATGGTGAGCCTGTCTATGATATTAATGTCTGCTAACTATTTAGCTGAGGGGAATTATATTTCTAAAGCAAAATTCGTTTGGAAACATTATACCATTCTCCTATTTGTAGCCTTTTTTGCGCTTCACATTTTGGGTTTATTATGGAGTACTGACCTAGATTATGGCAACCACGATATTCAAATAAAACTCCCTCTTTTTGCATTACCCATGGCTATCGGGTCTTCTTATAAATTAAGTGTAAAGAAATTTGAGTGGGTTTTGCTTTTCTTTTTAGCCACCTCTTTACTGAGTAGCATTATTGGGTCTGCCATCTATTTCTTCTTATCAAAGCCAGGAGATGACTACCGATTAATGTCACCCTACATGTCGCATATTCGTTTAAGTTTAATGATGGGTGTAGCCGTATTTTCTTCCTTTTACTTGAGTCAAAAAACGGTACAATGGCAACGGTTAAAAATCTGGTTTATTGGAATGGGTTTTTGGTTTATCACTTATTTGTTAATGCTACGAGCCATGTCAGGTATTGTAGCCGTATTTACGGCAGGAGTGGTTTTAGTATGGATTATTTCTACGCAAAAGAAAATGAAACATCACTTAACAGTAAAATGGTTACTCTTAGTTTTTGGTGTACTTGCCATTGCGCACGTGGGATTCCAAATACACCAATTCTATGACATTGATGAAATATCTCCAGAAACGGTAAATACCCATAGTGCAAGCGGAGAAAAATACCTTTTTTACTTTGACTCCCCTAAAGTTGAAAACGGACATCAAACCTATGCCTATATTGCTCAAGACGAACTAAAGAATACCTGGAATACCATTAGCGAATTAGATTTTGACGGTAAAGATTATCTAGGTCAGGAATTACGTTTCACCCTAATTCGTTACCTTACTTCCAAAAACCTACGGAAAGATAAAGAAGGTGTTTTGGCTCTAAATCACCAAGATATTTGGGCTGTTGAAAATGGTATTGCCAATTATCGTTACCTAGACGCTAAAAACATTAACAACTTAATTTACAGATACATTTGGGAGATTCATAATTACCGACACGGATACAATCCACAAGGTAATTCATTAGCTCAGCGCTTTTTATTTTGGAAAATAGGACTAGAAATTTTCCAAGGAAACTGGTTATATGGAGTGGGCACTGGAGATGTTCAACTAGCCTATGACGCCAAATATTCTGAACTAAATTTCCCAATAAAGGAACAATACCAATTACGTGCTCACAATCAGTTTTTAACCTTTGGAATTACCTTTGGATTATTGGGCTTAATTTACTTCATCTGGATGTTGTTTTCAGGTTTTAGAGAAAAACCAAATTCACAAACGCATTTGTTTATTGGATCTTTTATTATCATGATTGTTTCCATGTTGGATGAAGACACTTTTGAAACCCAATTTGGAATTACCTACGCTTTGTTTTTCTATTTCCTCTTTCTATATCACCATCCTAGTAAAGAAGAATTAGAAACACCTGCCATAGATTAAAGCGTTTTACCCGCCCATAATTGCCTTAACTTCTTGTATTTCCAATACACAGATAAGGCGGAAATTTGGGCTACTTTAAATCCAGCTTTTCCATCTAAATACCCACTTCTTATTATTAAATCCTTTACTAAGGAAGCAATAGGATTTAAAATCAATTTATACCAAGGGGCTTTCTTTCCTCGGTTAAATAATGCTTTGGCTGCAATACTCGAAAATTTTTCTTGCTGTAAGTAATGCCCTTCAACCGTATAATACGAATAATGTAAAATATCTCCCTTCAGATGCACGGTTTCTGAATTACTCAAAGGCAGTAATCTGTCATGCGGGTTATCTCCTCCCCAAGTCACGGTTTCTTTCGCAGCCAAGCGTAATTTCGTGTCTGGGTACCACGAACCATGCCTGATCCAGGTACCACAATAATTAGTTAAGCGATTCATTTTGTAGGCATCCCCTTTCCAGTTCTTTTTCACTTTCAAGATACTTTCTTCCAGCTTCGAGCTCACCGCCTCATCCGCATCTAATGAAAGTATATAATCAAACTTCGCTTTCTTTAATGCGTAATTCTTTTGTTCTATATGACCTTCAAATTTGTGGGTAAGGAACCGTGCGCCATGACGCTCACAAATAGCCTTCGTTTTATCGGTTGAAAAAGAATCGACCACCACCACCTCATCTGCAATATTTTTCACAGAAAGTAGACATCGCTCAATATTAATTTCTTCATTGAACGTAATAATAACCACTGATAACTGGATCATGAATCTTCTTTAATGTACACTCTTTTTACCCGTACTGGAATTCCTGCCAAGATTTCATAACTGATGGTATTCGCCTTAGCCGCTAATTCCTGAACATTCACTTTTTTACCAAAAATCTCCACCCTTTCATTAACCTGTGTAGGCAATCCGGTAACATCCACCATGATTAAATCCATGCAAATATTTCCTACAATGGGTCTTTTATGCCCTGATACGAAAACCTCACCCACCCCATTACCTAAACTCCTACTTAATCCATCCGCATAGCCAATAGGAATAATAGCAATTTTCATTTCCTTTTCAGCAATGAAGTTACGAGTGTAGCCAATGCTCTCTCCAGGCAAAACGGTTTTGGTTTGAACGACTATAGAATACAACGAAGAAACAACGCGTAACGAATTCTGATTATTGGAATCAATCGCTACGCCATATAACCCTAACCCTAAACGAACCATTTCAAAATGAGCTTGTGGGAATCGTTCAATACCCGCAGTATTACAAATGTGTTTCATAAATGAATAGCCTAAGGTATTCTCTACCTTTTCGGCTAAATCAGTAAACAATTCAATTTGCCCCAAGGTAAAGGCATCGTACTCCGCAGAGTCACTTGCGGCCAAATGCGAAAACACAGATGCCACTTTAAAATAATTTTCCCTTCTTAGAATTTGTAAAACCTTATCTAGTTCCTCTACCTTAAAACCCAAACGGTTCATTCCGGTTTCAAGCTTTAAATGAATTTTATACTTGGAATTCATCATCCCTTCGGTATTTAACGCCTGGCTAAAAGCATTCAACACCTCCACCGAATAAATTTCAGGTTCGAGATCATAATTAATCATAACAGGGAAGGCTTCTACCGAAGGATTCATTACCATGATAGGCGTAGAAATACCAGCCTTTCTAATGGCTACCCCCTCATCCGCATAGGCAACTCCCAAATAATCTACTTCCTCAGATGCTAACAATCTAGCCACCTCTGGTCCTCCTGCTCCGTATCCGGAGGCTTTGACCATCACCATTAATTTGGTGCCATAGGATAGTTTTTTCCGATAAGAACGTAAGTTGTTCTTTAGTGCGTCTAAATTGATTTCTAATTGCGTTTCATGCGTTTTTGAAGCCAATTTTGCGGTAATTCGTTCAAACTGATAATCACGCGCTCCTTTAATTAGAATACTGTTATTCTGGAAATTGAACGAATGAATCTGATCTGTAAATTGCTGCGTATATACAAAAAAGTGTTTGTTCGGAATTTCAATTAAATCTTGATGTTCAAACAAATCTTTCCCAATACCTATAAAACGAGTAATCTTATGATCTAACAAACTTTGATTAATACGCTTATACAAATTTTCTTTAGAGTGTCCACTTTGAAGTATATCCGATAAGATAACCGTTTTCACTCTTCGATTAACTAATTCTAAATTATCTAGCGCTATTTCAAATGCGGTGATATCTGAATTATAGGCATCATCAATAATCACACTATTATCTACTCCATTTTTTTGCTCCAATCGCATAGCCACCGATTCCAGCTGTGCAAATCGTTGTTTAATTTCATAGGGATTAATTCCATAATTCAGCAAAACAACCCAGCAATGAATGGCATTTTCTATAGATCCATCATCCAAAAAGGGAATAGAAATTTCCACCTTTTTATCTTGCCACTTCCCAAATATGGTGGTCTTGTTTTTAAGTGTGCTCGAACCTAAAATCTGAAGTAAATTATGTTCTTCGATACCCCAAGATAGCTTTTCTTTTTCGGGATACATTTCCGTAATGGTTTCTGAAATTAAATCCAAGTCGGCATTGAATACAATCTGTTTGGCATCTTTAAACAAAATCAACTTCTCCTGAAGTTTTTGTTTCAGCGATTCAAAATTTTCTTGATGTGCGGATCCAATATTTGTTAGTATTCCAATACTTGGATGAATAACTTTCTCCAAATTCACCATTTCATTGGCCTTAGAAATACCTGCTTCAAAAATGGCCAAATTATAATCAGAATTCATGGCCCAGACCGACAACGGAACACCAATTTGAGAATTGTAACTTTTAGGAGAGCGAACAATTTTAAAATCGTTTTTTAGTAATTGAAATAGCCATTCTTTCACAATGGTTTTTCCATTACTTCCGGTAATTCCAATTACTGGAATAGGTGTAATATTTCGTTGATGGGCCGCTAATTTTTGTAAACTAGCGATCGTACTTTCAACTAAGAACAGATTTGCTTTGGGCACTCCCGAAACAGGTTGGGAAATCAAGAAATTTCGAACGCCCTTTTTATACATTTCCTGTACATATTGGTGGCCGTCTCTAAAGGCACCATCTAGAGCCACAAACAAGCTAGATTCAAATTGTCGTCCCTTTCTACTGTCAATTAGCAGATTGAGAATTTCACTTTCAGGATTCACCAATTGGTGTTCTCCTTCCAGTACTTCGGCAATTTGTTGGGCACTATAACTCGTTAATTTCATTCTTTAAATTAGCATTCTTTTCTGTTTCCTTTTCGCCTTGGTTTTGATTAAAGCATTTTCGACATAAAGGTTTGTAACTTTCCTTTTCCCCTACTAAAACCAAATCATCGCTTCCTTCAAATCGGAAAGAGTGATGAGCCAGGTCACCACAATCTACACAAATAGCATGAACTTTGGTAATGTACTCGGCCGTAGCTAAAAGCCCAGGCATAGGACCAAATGGTTTACCCGTAAAATCCATATCTAAACCGGCAACAATTACGCGCACTCCTTTATTGGCCAATTGCATACATACATTAACCAATTCATCGTCAAAAAATTGCGCTTCGTCAATGCCTACTACATCCATTCCATCGGCTAACAACAAAATATTTGAAGATGCAGGAACGGGGGTAGATGAAATAGAATTTCTATCATGAGAAACTACTTCTTCTATATCGTATCTCGTATCAATTTGAGGTTTAAAAATTTCGACCTTCAAATTAGCAAATTGCGCGCGTTTTAGTCTACGAATTAACTCCTCGGTTTTACCCGAAAACATGGATCCACATACTACTTCGATCCAGCCTCTACGTGCATTTTGATTTACAAGTTTCTCTAAAAACATTCCTTACCCCGACATTGATTAAAAATAAAATGCTTCTTAACTACAAAAAAGCATTTAAACCGATAGATGGAACTACTGATTAACAGATAATAACACTTCCCTTTGATTAAAAGGAAATATCTAATTCGGTTGTACACAAATCTAATTAAATTTGCGTTTAAGAGATGTCTACTTTTTCATATTATTGGAAGCAGAAGAAGACCACTCACATTAAAACATTTAGTGCCAATGGGAACCAGAGAAAAACTTTTTAGACAGAAATTAGCAGGGCAGCTAGAGATCCTTCTAAACCATTCTGAAAAAGTATTTAGCGCAGAAAAATTAGATCAAGAATGGATTGCTAATATGATCAGTGAAACCCAAGAACTGACCAGTGTTTTAACTATTTATCAATTTTTGCATGAGTTGCCTGAAGACGCCAATCTTCAACTGGAGTTTTTAGAGCTACAAGACCTAGAGAAGCAAGAATCAACTCCACCTGTACCCAATTACAGAGAGGAAATTTTGAAAGAGGTCGAAGAGTTTGAAACGCAAATTGCTCAAGACGCAGTAATTGAAGAAGAAGTAGTTGATTCTATTCCTGAGCCCGTTATTGAAGAAGAAACTTCTGCTC
>CAJXPI010000055.1 GCA_913057875.1 uncultured Flavobacteriales bacterium | reverse complement strand
ACGAGATGCTCAGGAGTCTCGTGGGCTCGGAGATGTGTATAAGAGACAGACATCATCCATCATTATTTGAACGAGTTCCTTGTATTTTACTTTTGCTTCCCAGCCTATGGTTTCTCTGGCCTTGGTCGGGTCTCCAATTAGCAGTTCTACTTCGGTAGGACGATAGTACCATGGGTCAATAGCTACAACCGTGTTGCCATTTGTTTTGTTAACTCCTATTTCGTCTACACCCGATCCTTGCCATTCAATTTCAATTCCAACGTGTTCGAATGCGGCCTCTACAAAGGATCTTACAGAATTTGTTTCTCCTGTTGCTAAAACCAAATCTTGTGGAGTGTCCGATTGTAACATCATCCACATTCCTTCCACATAATCCGGAGCATAACCCCAATCTCTTTGAGCATCCAAATTGCCAAGATGCATTTTTTCAAGTTGACCATCTACAATTTGAGCTACAGAGTTGACAATCTTTTTAGTTACAAAGCTATCTCCTCTTCGTGGCGACTCGTGATTGAATAGAATTCCATTTACCGCAAAAATTCCATACGCTTCTCTGTAATTGACAGTAATCCAATACGAGTAAATTTTAGCAACCGCATAAGGTGAACGAGGATAGAATGGCGTTTTTTCTGATTGAGGAACCTCTTGTACCTTACCGTATAATTCACTGGTAGATGCTTGATAAAACTTTGTTTTTTTCTCTAATCCGTGAATGCGTATGGCCTCTAAAATTCTTAAAGATCCTGCAGCGTCTACGTTTTCCGTGTATTCAGGTATTTCAAATGATACACGTACATGACTTTGAGCCGCTAAGTTGTAAATTTCGTCTGGCTCTATCTTTTTGATCAAATTAGAAACAGCCGAAGTATCTGTAATGTCTCCAAAATGTAAAAATAGTTTACGCCCCTTCGTGTGTGGATCCTTATATAGGTGATCAATTCGGGTACGTGTTTCTAAACTTGAACGTCTAATAATACCATGTACTTCATATCCTTTGTTAATGAGGAACTCTGCTAAATATGATCCATCTTGTCCGCTTATTCCCGTAATTAATGCCTTTTTTGTCATCTATTCAATTTGTTAATGTGAATCTGAAGCAAAAGTAACCATAGTTTACATTTAGTTAATATCAAGCATACACAATAATGCGAAAATTTCCATTCTCCAAACAATACAATTATGGAATTCCCTTGGGTTTTATTTTTTTTCAAGAGGTTTCAAAAAGAATCAGTACTATTGAGCGCTCTATAATTTGTATGAAATATTTTTGCGAGGAACTATCATGATCGGATTATTAACGTATTTACCAACAACTGCATATCTGCCTCAGTTTATGTTTTTATTGGCCTTTGTTTATTTGTTAATTCGAGATCGTGATTTTTGGTTGGCGAAACTCACTGAGTTTAAGAATAATCCAAGGCATCCCCTAGATTTGAATTTTATGGTCCTTTGTGTCATAATTCTGTTGAGTTTAACTAATCGCATTTATCATTGGAGTTCAGTAAAAGAAATGTCGGATATATTCCCTTATTTTCTATTAATTATCCCTTCATATATGTTAGCTATTCGATTGCGACTTTCAGATGTGAAGTGGTTAGTTGCTTTGATTTCTGTGGAATCGGTGTCTGTTATTTTGCAATGGGTAGTGGGCGTTTCAACCTTCGATAGCTCACTAGAGGGTTTTACCACATTTAAAGAAGGTTCTCTTGCTTATTTTCAAAGGCCATTTGGATTTAGCACTGGTTCTAGTATTGTTGCATCCAAGTTTTTTTTAGCCTACTTGTTAATTGATTTTTTTCAACTGAAAAGAGGATGGAACTACCCATTAAAAACAATTTTGATATTGGGTATTGCTTTTACATTTAATCGAACGGTAATTCTTTCCATGGGTGTTTATATGCTTTTGTCATCGGTGCAAAGCTTTTTTGCCTTTCGGTATACGTTGGAAAAAGCGTGGTTTGCTTTTTGGGTAGGCCTTTTAGGAGGGATATCAAGCTTGACGCTTTTGTTGGTTAAGGCGCCCGTTTTAATAGCTCAGTTTACTCGAAATACCGGAAATGTGGAGCTTACGGGGCGTGAACATATCTGGAAAGATTTTATTGTTTTTATTTATACCCATCTGGCTTATGGAAATTACTCAATTAAGTTGTGGCTTGATGGGTATCATGCGCATAATTCTTATTTGGAGTTAATAGCTACTAATGGCGTATTTATTTCTTTGGTATATTTCATTTTTATTTATCGAAACATTAAACGTTCCAATTGGATTTATGTGTTTCCTATATTGATTTTTGGATTAACACAATATGCTTTTTTTTGGGGAGTTTCCCTCTTTGATATTGTGTTTATGGCTATTCTAACCCGTCAACTAAGAAAAGTTGAGATTAGTCCCTCGCCAGTTGACGAAGTTCCAAAAGAAACGATAACAAAAGGCCTCCCATTAGAAACGAAATGAAAATTGCCGAGGTGATGAAAATGTATTGATTGGATGGTTTTTTTGCGTTAAAAAAGTCCAATACAATGGTGAAGGAGTTTAAAGTTTCGTAATCAATTTTTAGATTTTCCAATTGAGTCTGAGCCATGTTATAGTCTACCGGGCTTGTTTGATTGGAAATGGTTACTTTGGAGGTGTTGGCTTGTGTGAAAACCTGACTAGAGTCTAGCTTTTGCAAGTAATTCTTTCCTGCCACAATCAACGCTTGTTTTTTTTGTTTTTCCAGTTTTAGTCTGCTCGTAATGAATGCGTTATTGTTGAGGTAATATTGAAGCCCTTTTGCCAGGGGTTGGTATATTCCTTGGTTATAAGTGTCTAATTGAACAAGAACTAAGTTGTTTAACTTTTTATCTGTTAAATTGGGCGCATTTGAGGTTTTCAGGTGTCTGGATTCCGCAAAGTTTAATGTTCTGATATCGCTGGCTTCCTGTTCTGTGATATTTAGTAATCTCGATAATTCGGTATAGTTTTTTTCTTCACTTAGAATTTTTAGGGGGCCTAAAATCTCCAAAAGCGTATTTTCATTTATCACAGGTGAAAAGCCAATTAATTCTGAAGTATAATAGGTCTTTTTCTGGTAAGAATATACACCACCAATACATAATCCTAGAATTATGGATGCTGCCAAAATTTTAAAATTTCTGATAAAAAAACGGTAAACGAGAACAAGAAAGTCTGTTAAGCCAATATTATCTGCTGGATTCATGTTTTGATTTTAATTTTTTGCAAAGTAAATTAAATATGTTCTTATTGAATAACTTTATGATCAACAAGTGCAAAAAGTAAAATGGATTTGTAATCTTTGCCTAATATTCTAAGTATGGCTAAACAAGTATCGGTAATAATTCCTACTCGAAACGAGGAAAATTTCATTATTGAAACTTTGAACTCTATACTAAATCAGGATTACCCTTTGTCTCAGATGGAAATAATTGTGGCTGATGGAGAGAGTGATGATGCAACGGCCTCTTTAGTAAATAGCTATGTACAGAAGTACGAAAATGTTAGATTAATTAATAACCCGGAAAGAGTGGTTCCCTTTGCTTTAAATTATGCGATTAAGGAGGCAGTAGGCGAGTTAATAATTCGAATGGATTCTCATTCTATTTATCCCGAAAATTATGTTTCAACCTTGGTGAAAAGTTCTTTTTCGTTAAGGGCAGATAATGTGGGTGCACGAGTAGTTACATTACCTGCAAATGGTGGAGTGCTAGCGGAAAGTATAGCTGCTGCCATTTCTCATCCAATGGGTGTTGGCAATTCTAGTTTCAGATTAGAAGGGAATACAGCCCAGGAAGTAGATACGGTTCCATTTGGGTGTTTTCGAAGGGAGGTATTTGACCGAATTGGGTATTTTGATACCGATTTGATACGAAATCAAGATGATGAATTTAATGGCCGAATCATTAAGAATGGAGGGAAAATATTTCTTGTTCCGGATTTGGAAATAAAATACTATGCACGTGGAACCATCTCAAAAATGATGAAGATGTTTTTTCATTATGGACTATTCAAACCCTTGGTGAATAAAAAACTAGGATCGGCAGCCACTCTACGTCAATTTGTACCTCCTCTTTTTGTTTTGTTTCTTTTTACTGTATTGCTATTACCGTTTTTGGGGATCTATTTTCAAATCATGTGGGCTTTGGGGTTGTTTCTTTATTTAAGTTTGGATGTAGTTGTTAGTATTTCTATCGCTTTAAAAAAATCACGGATGCCAATGCTTTTAGTATTGCCTATTCTATTTCCTCTAATTCATATGGCTTATGGTTATGGGTATTTGAAGGGATACATTCTTGTGAACTTTATGGGTAGAAACCCAGGAGGACAAAATTTCGGAACCTCAAGATAAAACGATGGCGGAGATTTTATCGGATATAAATAGGCAGAAAATCAATTTGTATTTTATTCATGTTTTGGTTTTTGTTCTCTCCTTTCAAGAGAGGTTTATTCCCTTGATTTTGATCGTTTTTATGATATTCAATTTAGCCACAATACCTTGGTCAACTCGAGTTCATTTTTTTAATAAAAGAAGGAAATTCATATTATCCTTCATTAGTCTATACTTGATGTCATTTCTTGGGATGATATATACCTTGAATATATCCGAGGGGTGGTTTGACATGGAGGTGAAGTTAACCATTCTATTAGCACCCTTATTGGTTTTAACATCAAATATTATCAATAAATTTAATGTATACTCTTTAATAAAAAGTTTCATTTGGGGAGTGGCTCTGTCCCTCTCTCTTCAATTTTTAATTGCTGCGATAAATTTTTATGAGTTTGGAAATCCTGATGTGTTTTTTTACGACTTATTATCGTACTTCCATCACCCTTCTTATTTTTCTATGTATATAAACTTTGCCATAGCATGTTTGTTGATTCTCATTTTTCATTTCCGGAACCGCCCTCAGTTTAGGCACTTTTTATTGTTAGGCTTCTTAGTAATAGGGGTGTATCAGTTGTCATCTAGAGCAGGGCTCTTAACATTAATTGTTTTGTTACTGTACACTTTTGTTTACATCATTTTTCCACGGTTGAGATGGAAAAAAATGCTGTATGCCTTATTTGCAACACTCCTATTGGTAGCCAGTATTTTGTATCCGGTTGCCAAATATACTAATGCCCTAAGGGCGGTGGATATTTCCACGAATAAGTCGAGTTCAGGGGTGCGCTTGGCTATGTGGGAGTCTGCTATTCCTGTAATATTAGAAAATCCGATAATTGGCGTGGGAACTGGCGATGTTAATCGAGAGCTGCAGCGTCAATTTGCGAAGGATAGAATTGTAAGAGCAGTTAGAGATAACTTAAATGCCCACAATCAATTTGTTCAAACTCAAGTAGCGCTTGGTTTGTTTGGAACCTTTGCCCTTCTTTGGGGTTTATTATATCCCGCATGGGTTTCGATTAAAAAAAGAAGGTTTCTTTATCCATTATTTGTGGTGGTTTTAATGATTAACTTTTTAACAGAAAGCGTTTTTAATACCCAGGCTGGAGTAATCTACTTTTCTTTGTTAAACTCTGTTGTATTCTTTACTTATGAGGAATAAAAGAAGCCTTAAAAGCCTTACTTTTGCGACACAATTATTTTTAGAGTTATGATTCCATTTTCTCCGCCAAGAATTGACGAAAAGATTATTTTAGAAGTAGTGGATGCCTTGCGTTCAGGGTGGATCACTACCGGTCCGAAAACCAAACTTTTCGAGAAAAAAATCACTGAATTTACAGGGGCAAGAGCAACCGTTTGTTTAAATAGTGGAACGGCAGCGATGGAGTTAATGCTAAGTTGGTATGGTGTTGGCCCGGGTGATGAGGTAATTGTTCCGGCTTATACTTATACGGCAACCGCAAATGCCGTGGTGCATAGTGGTGCAACTCCGGTAATGTGCGATGTACATTCGCATGATTTTAATTTGGATTATACGCAATTAGCCAAGCTAATAAGTGAAAAGACCAAGGTGATTATCCCTGTTGATATAGGGGGATTTCCTTGTGA
Organism: uncultured Flavobacteriales bacterium; assembly: GCA_913057875.1. GTDB lineage: Bacteria > Bacteroidota > Bacteroidia > Flavobacteriales_G > Salibacteraceae > CAJXZP01. Next base: position 9,457 of record CAJXPI010000055.1, on the reverse strand, counting down.
CTACGATGAGATTTTAGCGGTGGTTCGCGATCAAGATATTAGAAGTATGTTTACTCCAAAAACAGAGCCTCAAGAGTTGCTTGGGAGGATTATGATTTTAGCAGATGGTGCTCATTCTATTGGGTCAACTTATAAAGGTAGAAACTCGGGTACATTAGCCGATGCTACGGCTTTTTCTTTTCATGCGGTCAAAAATTTAACCACAGCTGAAGGTGGGGCTCTTTCTTTAAATCTGCCTACGCGTTTTGATGAGAATAAAATGTATAATGATATAAATATTAAATCGTTACATGGTCAAACGAAAGACGCTTTTGCTAAAGTAAAAAAAGGGGGCTGGCGTTATGATGTGGTAGAAGCGGGATATAAATATAATATGACCGATATTTTGGCATCGATTGGGTTGGTGGAGTTAGAGCGTTACCAAGACGATACTTTAGTAAAGCGAGAGCATATTTTTAGGAAGTATAATGAGCTTTTAGGTAAATTTAGTTGGGCTTGGACGCCCCTAAATGAAACTGTTGATAAGTGGTCTAATTGTCATTTGTACCTGTTGCGAATTAAGGATATTACGGAGCAACAAAGAAACTTAATCATTTTTGAAATTTCTAATTTGGATGTATCCGTAAATGTGCATTATCAGCCATTACCCATGTTGTCTTATTACAAGCATAAAGGCTATAATATGGATGATTTCCCAGTATCTTTTAAAAATTACACCCAAGAAATCAGCTTGCCAATTTTTTATGATTTGACCGATGAGCAAATTGAAATTGTTGTAGATGCTGTAGTGAAATCGGTAAATAAGGTTTTAAAAATTAAGTAATGATCAAAAGGGCTTTTGATTTTATTTCGTCTATTATGGCCCTAGTTCTTCTTTCTCCCTTTTTTGTTGGTGCTTCAATTCTAATTTTATTGGATTCCAAAGGGGGAGTGTTTTTCAAACAATTGCGGGTAGGGAAAGGACAAGATGAATTCGGGTTGTTTAAATTTAGGACGATGCGTCCAGATTCCGATAAGATAAAAATTACTGTGGGAGATCGCGATCCCAGGGTAACGCCTGTAGGTTATTATTTAAGAAAGTATAAACTAGATGAGTTGCCTCAGTTATTGAATATAGTTTTGGGTGATATGAGTGTGGTCGGACCCAGGCCAGAGGTAAAGCAGTATGTTGATTTATATACGGAGGAACAGTTAAAGGTATTGACAGTGAAGCCCGGGTTGACCGATATTGCTACCCTAGAATATGTGAAAGAGTCCGAATTGCTTGCGCAATCTTCTAATCCCGAAAGAACGTATGTGAATGAAATTATGCCTGATAAACTAAGGTTAAATCTACAGTACATTGAGCAACAAAGTTTTTTATTAGATTTAAAACTGATTTTTAAGACTTTCGCAAGAATCTTAAAATAGCAGAATTCCTATTCTGGAACAATAACCTTATAGAGCTTTTTTACTTCTTCCGCTTTCTGTGTTTCGCCACCTTTGGTATATGCGTAAATAAGATTGTTGAGCATTCTTTTCAAAATGGTTTTTGCATCACAGGGTTTAAAATGTTCCTCTTTTTCTGAAACTCCAATTTTTTCTAGAAATTCGGTTAATTCTTCTGGTCCAAAAACATCTCCTTTAGAAAATGGATTAATGTAAAATAATACCGGAGAATCTTCAATGGGAGTGGTAAGTTGGTAGGGGTCTAAATAAGCCACTACAAAATGACGTGGTAAGTTAACTCCGTAAATGGGTAGGTCTAATTGACGTCCTATTAAGATGTATAGTATGGAAAGGGATAGTGGGTTGCCTTTTTTGGTGTCCAACACATCCTTTAATACTGAGTTTTTGTGGTCATGAAAACCAGCAATGTTACCCGAAAAACCGTGAACATCGAAAATAAAGTGGTTAATCAGTTTAATTTTTTCCAGAGCGGTTAAATAATCATTTAACTCCAACCAGATTTCTTGAGTATACTTGGTTATTTGCTTATTAATATCGTCAAAAGATAAAGAGGGGTATTTGTAATTAGAAACTAAAGTAGCCCCTTCCAATAAGTCTGGCTTATCTTCTTTCCACCAGTCTATTAAGTGTTCTTCTAAAGAACCATATTGAATCTCATGAATTAGATTTTCTACTCTAGATTGGAATAAATGACCTAGGCGATTTTTCTCCCATTGCGATTCCAAGTTTGGAATTACATCTTCACCAAAAGATTTTAACTCTTGTTTGATGTGGCCGTAGATGTCCTCGTCTGGATCATCAAGTAGCCTAATTAAAGCATTTATTTCTTTAGGTGTGCGCACGCAATAAACAGTATTTCTGTACGCCAAATCTATTGTGAATGCAAGGCCTTTTTTTTAAGTCATACCATTAGTTTTAACAATCAAATTGTTAAGTTGTTCAAAACGTGTAATATAAGGCGGTCAATTGGTAGGTCGTGATTTTTGCTGAATTGTTTTGTTTTACGATTAGCTATAATGGCGCATAAGGTACAGGCGTGGTGTCCTAGTGCTTTTGATAGACCATAGAGTGCTGAAGTTTCCATCTCAAAGTTCGTGACTTTGAGGTTTTTATGGCTAAACGAGGATAAGGTTTCGGGATAGTTAGGCATTTCAGGTTGAAGTCTAAGTACACGGCCTTGAGGGGCATAAAAACCCGAAGCAGTTGCAGTAATACCTTGAGAAGTGTTTTCTTTAAGTTTTTCCATCAAGATATTACTTGCTGAAACCACATAAGGTTGAGCTAAAGACTCATTCCAATTTGCGTGAGCGCAGAAAGCATCCGCAATTTCCTTCTCATTGATGCCAAGTTTGTTGGAGTAAAAGTGCATTAAGCCATCAAAACCCATTGCTTTTTCACTCAATAAAAAGGAATCAATCTCAATTTCAGGTTGTAAAGCTCCAGAAGTTCCGATGCGAACAATGTTTAAAGAACGAAGTTCTTCTTTAACGGTTTTTGTTTGCAGGTCAATGTTAACCGCTGCGTCCAACTCATTTAATACAATATCAATGTTGTCGGTGCCAATTCCAGTTGCGATTACAGTAAATCGAGTCCCTTTATAGGTACCGGTATGGGTTACAAATTCTCTGTTATTAATTTGATATTCAATAGTATCAAAGTGATTTGAGATTCTTTGCACTCTACCTGGGTCACCTACCACAATTACATTATCTGCAACATGTTCCGGTTTTAAACAAAGATGATAAACACTGCCATCTGGATTGATAATTAACTCAGAATCTGGAATTCGTTTCATATTTTAAGCTTAGCATACAAAGATGGATATTTTTTTTACGGAATCGTTAGGTCTGTGAGAGGAAAAATTATTTTTGGCTTTTCCGGGAGAAATTATACTATTTGGTATTTATTTCGTTCTTCCGGTCTAAGATTGAATATGAAAAAAAAATTTGCTTTAATAGGTTGTGGTCATATCGCCCATCGCCATGTTACTCATATTAATAATCATGATCTAGGAGTATTGGTAGGTGTTTATGATATAGATGAACAAGTAGCTGCCAATTTTGCAATGAAGTATGGCGTGAAAAATTTTTCTTCTTTACCGGAATTGTTAAAAGATGCATCCATTGATGTGGTAAACGTATGTACACCAAATGGCACGCATTCTAAAATTGCCATGCACATAATGGAGGCAGGTAAACATGTGGTAGTTGAAAAGCCTATGTCTATAACTTCTCAATCTGCATGGGAGATGGAAGAAGTTAGTAAGAGTAAAGGAGTGAAAATGTTTGTGGTCAAGCAGAATCGATATAATCCTCCGGTGAAAGCGGTAAAAGACTTGATTGATCAGAATAAACTAGGGGCTACCTTAATGGTTTCTGTAAACTGTTACTGGAATAGAAATGCCAATTACTATAAACAGTCGCCCTGGCGAGGTACCAAGGAATTGGATGGGGGCACTTTATATACGCAATTCAGCCACTTTGTGGATATATTGTTTTATTTATTCGGTGAAATTGAAAATGTGAGTGGGGTAACTAGAAATGTTTCTCATCAAGAGCTGATTGAATTCGAAGATTCAGGAACTTTTTCCTTTGAATTTAAAAAAGGGGGTATTGGAAATTTAGTTTTCACCACCTCCGCTTACAAGCAAAATATGGAGGGTTCAATCACCATTTTTTCGGATAATGCAACGATTAAAATAGGCGGTAAATACTTAAATACTATTGATTACCAAGTTACGGATGGTTTCGATATTAAAGATATTCCAATTTCATCTCCTTCTAATAACTATGGTTTTTATGAGGGCTCCATGTCAAACCATGACAAAGTGATTAATAATGTCATAGAGGTATTAAATGACAGAGCTGAAATTATGACATCTGCTAAAGAGGGGCGTAAAGTGGTGGAAATGATTGATCAACTATATGCGGGTATAAAAAAAGAGTAGAAAAATTGAACCTCACCCAACTTTGGTACTGTAATTGCGTTATAAGCGTATTAGGACTACTGTATGGGTAATTATTAGTAGCATAGTGGTTATCCATAGACCTAATGTTACAAAAGAGGTTGAATCCTTATCTTAAAAGAGCTGTTTCGTTGTTTGAAACAGCTCTTTTTCTTTTGTAATAATTAGCTTCGCGTCATGAATTTAATATTTGCGACTAACAATAATCACAAGCTAAAAGAAATTAAACTTGCGCTACCCACCTATAATGTGAATGGGCTTCGTGAATCTGGAATTATCGAGGATATTCCTGAAACAGGAGCCTCTTTGGAAGAAAACGCAAGAATTAAGGCGCGATTTATATATGAAAAGTATGGTAAAAACTGTTTTGCTGATGATACTGGCTTAGAAGTAGAATTTTTAAATGGAGCTCCAGGGGTATATTCAGCAAGGTACGCTGGGCCTCAATGTGATTTTAAAGATAACAATGAAAAGCTACTCAAAGAACTTCTTAACTCAAAACAACGGGACGCTCGGTTTAGAACCGTGATTTGTCTGATTATTGATCGAGAAGAGTTTTTGTTCGAAGGGGTTTGTGCTGGAGAAATATTAACTCAATACCAGGGTATGGAAGGTTTTGGATATGATCCTTTGTTTAGTCCAAAAGGGTATAGTTTATCATTTGCGCAAATGAGTATGGAGGCTAAAAATGAAATTAGTCACCGAGGTTTAGCGGTTCAGAAATTGATAGCCTATTTAAAGAATCAGGCCTAGGTTTATACTTTCATTCCGTGTTCAACCCAGGCTGCAAAAAACTGAGGAAGGGTGTAACCGGCCGCAACTGCTTGTTGTGGAATTAAACTTTCAGCTGAAAGACCAGGTACCGTATTCGCTTCAATCATATATGGAACTCCATTATCAATGATGAAATCAACTCTGGCAACTCCATCCAAATTTAGTATTTGGAATACTTTTTTAGCTGCATCTTCCACAAGTTTTTGGGTCGATTCGTCAATTTGAGCTGGAGTAATTTCTTTAGATTCGCCTTTGTATTTTGCCTCAAAATCAAAGAAGTCGTTTTCTGTAATTATTTCTGTAATAGGTAGCGCTTTCAATTCATTATTGAAATTGATTACTCCGCAAGTTACCTCTCTACCTTTCAGGAAGGATTCCACTAAAACTTGTTTGTCATAGGTGAAAGCATCGTTTATAGCAGATTTAAGTTGGTTTGCTTCGTATACCTTATGAACCCCATAGCTAGATCCTGACTGATTCGGTTTTACAAAACAAGGTAGTTTGACCTCATTAACTATTTCTTCGGCAGAGTAAGGAATGCCGTGAAACAACTGTACTGATTTAGCTACGTTAATTCCGTGGTTTTTTAGGTAGTCATTGCAGACCCCCTTGTTAAAACTTACAGAGCAAGCGAGTAGACCAGAAGAAGAATACGGAATTCCTAGCATGTCAAAATAGCCTTGAATCTTACCATCTTCACCAGGTGTGCCGTGAATTGCAATAAATGCCAAATCAAAGTTGATGACTTCTCCCTGCCATTCTAGTGTGAAATTATTTTTGTTAATGGCAAAACATTCATTTTTATGCAGGTAGTGCCAAGAGTCATCTGTTATTTCAATAAAGAAAGTACGGTAAAGATGTTTGATGTTATTCTCAACAATTTTTGCGCTTTTCATGGAAATTCCATGTTCAGAATTCCCGCCTCCAGCTAGTATTGCGATGTTTTTTTGAGATGCCATGTGTCAACTAATTTCAAGGCTGAAAATTAGAGGAAGTCAAACTGTTAATGATGATCTAGGGAGTAGAATTTACGAAGATGTCATTGTTGGAAAAGTGGAACTTTTAAACGGTGACTTTTGTTTGGTGTAATTAATTAATGTTGAAAACGTTTTTACTTATTCTCTCTATTATTTGTACCGTGGTATCGGTTATATTTGCCGCTAATAAAATCAATTTAAATAATATTTTGAAAAAACTATTTCAATTCTTAATATCTAAATCATTCTGGGTCAACCTAACATTTGTAATTATTTTGGTTCTTGCCGGTTTTTTTGCCGTTTCGTTGTTTTTAGATTCCTACACTAAACACGATGAGTTTGTAAAAGTACCGGAGTTTGAAGGGTTTCATTATTCGGAGATTGATGCGTTTATTTCGGATAAGGATTTGAGGTTTGAAATTACCGATTCGATTTTTGACCCCAAGAAATCTGGGGGAGCTGTGGTGGAACAAATTCCTAATGCAGGTGAACTGGTAAAACCTAATCGTAAAATCTATCTGACTATTAATTCTGTGATTCCGCCAAGTGTGCTTTTACCTGAGTTGAGAGATATTACGGTGCGGCAGGTTATGAGTAAAATTGAAACCTATGGACTTAGGGTAGATTCTTTGGTGTATAAACCTGCCGAATGCGATAATTGTGTAATTGGGGTGTTGTATAACGGAGAGGAAATCTTGCCTGGTGAAAGAATTGTTAAAGGAGAAAGTATATCTTTAGTTGTAGGAGAGGGCATAGGAAGTGAAAGAATTCCAGTACCTTATTTGTATGCAATGGCATTAAATCAAGCCCGTTCATATTTGAATGAAAAAGGATTGAATCTTGGGTATTTTGAATACGATACCACCGTCAAAACTATGGAGGATACAATGAATGCTTTTGTGTTTAGTCAAAACCCAAAGTATGATACCAACAATGAGGTGAGGCAAGGTCAGGCATTCGAATTGTTTTTTACAATAGATAGTAATAAAATTGAAGTAATGGAGTTAATCGTAGCAGACTCTTTAGATGTAGGTACGGATGAATAAATTTAAAATTACTCTATTATTTGCTTTTGCTTGGATGAACACTTGGGTAATTGGGCAAGAATATTTAGCGCCTCTTGAAAGCAATGAGGCTCTATTTGTTTATGAAAATAACGCACAACGCTCGTCAAGAGTAGCGGATGATAATTACACGTATTTGTTTAAATTTGATACCAATCACTTGCCCATTATCGATGATTTTTCAAAACACTATTTCAAAAGCTACGAGTTTGATACTTTAAATAATCCAACGGAAACCTTCGTTTGGCAAAATTTTTTAGTAAATGGATTTTATTACGAGGGTACTTTTGAAGCGATGCTTGATACAAGCTATATTTTTACGTTAACTGATACGGTAAACAATAACTGGGATTCAGTAGCTTCTCCGGTAGTGTATATTTCTAACTTATCACAGGTAGATTATCAAATGGTTGTGGATACAGATACGGTTTGGGCAAGGCAGGACACGCTGATTGTTGGAAATACCATTATTACCAATCACTTGGCCGACCGAGAATACATTAACTTCAGTGATACGGTTATCCATGTGGCAGATGAAGGATTTAGCATTTGGAAAAATCAAAATGCACTGCATAATTATACCTATTCCAATGATCCTCCCACTTTGGGGATGGTGACCTTTGATGGTTTGGATTCAATAGGAATTCCTTATGATCCAACTATGAACCCTAATACCCACCAATTAGCGGATGTTTTGGAGTCGAAACCCATATTTCTAAAAACTAGACCGGATGGCACAAGTTATGATTATTTGATAGATAGTATTTACCTAACATTTCAGTATCAACCTCAAGGTTTGGGAGACGCTCCCGAACCCGAGGATTCACTCGTATTGGAATTCTATTCCCCATTTACGCAAAAGTGGAATTATATCTGGAGCGTAGCTGGTGATACAATTCAGCCATTTGATAAGGTGTTAATTCAAATAAAGAACCCTATTTACTTTTTGGATGGATTTAAATTTAGATTTTTTAATTACGCGTCCGTTTCAGGAAATTTTGACCATTGGAATTTAGATTATGTAAGGCTCTATGAAAAGAGTTCTACGCAGGGCGAAATTATTCAAGATGTAGGATTACTAGATCCCGGGTATTCATTGTTAGAAAATTACCATCAAATGCCATGGGCACATTATAAGGGGACTACGGATAATGTGATGAAAACGGAGCAGTTGATTCAGTATAAAAACCAAGGAGATTTAAGTTATACGGCCATTTCAACTTTTGAAGTTCGTGATTCTGGAAATGTTTTATTTGCGGGTTCTGCCGGAATTGATCCGCAATTTGGACCTTATGCAACGGGAGGGCAGATTAGTTATTTCAATGATTCATTTCCCAAAACAAGTCCAGATTCGGTAAAGTCTTTTGAAGTAAGGTATTTGGCTGAAGTTAACCCAGATAACAATCATGATAACGATACAGCTTTTTTTAACCAACAATTTGGTTCGCAATACGCTTATGATGATGGCTCGGCTGAAGCGGCATATTATTTAAAGTCACCGAGTGCTCAAGTTGCTGTAGAATATGATATTATGGTACGGGATTCATTACGTGCATTAAATATATATTTTCCAAGGTCGTATACGAACATACTTGATCGCCCCTTTAGAATTATGGTGTGGAAAAGTATCAATCCGGAGGTAGTTTTATATGAAAGTTATTTACAAAACCCGGTGTATTCTGGAGGTCGGGATTTGGTTAAAAGGTTTGAATTGGAAGAACCAATAGAGGTGGAGAGTCAAATTTTTATTGGAATTAAGCAGCATAATGATGAGGTGTATATTGGAATGGATAAAAACAATGACAATGGAGATCGAAATTATTATAAGGTTCAGGGAAACTGGTATTCGTCAAGTTTTCCTGGTTCTTTAATGATTAGACCTGAGTTTGGGTTTAATACGTTACAATTTCCAGTTTCTACCGAAGAGAAAGTTATAGAGGTAGAGGAGGCTTTTAGAATGTATCCTAATCCGGCAAATTCAATGGTAACCATTCAAGCTAATTCAGGAAGGAACCTTATTGTGGTTCGTTCTATGCTAGGAGTGGTGGTTAGAAATTATGAGGCTGGATATTCTAGTACCTTTGAAACTTCAGATTTACCTACCGGGTTATATTTGGTCGAACAACGAAACCTAGACACTCAAAAATCTACCATTAAGAAACTTTTAATTCAGCATTAGGTCTGTCTCTTATACACATCTGACGCTGCCGACGATCTACTCTGTGTAG
>CAJXPI010000054.1 GCA_913057875.1 uncultured Flavobacteriales bacterium | reverse complement strand
TTTCGCTCTGAGACAGTAATTTAGTTTATTGTATGCCCAGGTGGTGGAATTGGTAGACACGTTGGACTTAAAATCCAATGAACTTTGTGTTCGTGCGGGTTCAAGTCCCGCCCCGGGTACTAAGCCTCTAAAACAATAGTTTTAGAGGCTTTTTTTTTACCCTTATTTTGATCAGTAAATACCTCAGATATTAACCAAATGAAACTCTATTGAAAAATATTAACATTGTAGTTAAATAACTTCATAAAAAACTTCGGAATTTCCTTCTAAAAAAAATTACTTTTACATCCTCGTAAACTTAATGGTAATAGTTTACGTTATTAAGCATACATCCCAATTATTAAAAAATAATGTTCCGCAAACAAGGATATATTAAATCCGTTTTAATTATTGCTATCGTTGCAGTAACAGTTTTCGCAAGTTCTTGCAGAAGACCGGTATATTATTCATCCACCCGTGTATATAATGCCCGAGTAGAGCAAAATAAAAAACTTAAGAAAAGAGGGTATTCTAACCAACAATACAAGAAATCTAACTATAAGTCGAAAAAATGGGGTAGTAAAAACAACTTCCGCAAAAGAAAATACAAGGGTAGTTCCAAAAACAAAAAGGGAAATAAATAGGGATTTTACTTGAGCTTTATGTTCAAATAATTGACAATCATATCTGTAGCCCCTAGTCTTTCCTTAATAAACTTTCTAGCCTCAAAAGTCACCAGTTTAAGATTATTTTCTGATTGAGTAAATTGGGAAATGAATAAATTAAATTGATGCAGGTTATTAATTTCAAAACCAACATTATTTTCGATCGCAGCTTTACCTTCCCAGAATTTATCGTGCATAGGTCCAAATGCAACCGGAACCCCAAAAGCGAGTGGTTCCAAAATATTGTGTATTCCATCCGTAAAACCTCCTCCAACAACCGCCACACTAGCGTATTTATAGGCTCTAGCCAAATGACCAATAGTATTTAAAACCATCACCGGAGTCTCTCTCAGCTCGCTTGCAGAAGCTTCTGAGAACAGGACACTCGTTGCATTAATTTTGGATCTAAAAGAATCGATTTTTTCAACATTTATCTCATGGGGAGCCAAAATAACCTTCCAGCCTTTGGGCAGATTATTAATGAAGTCAATCGCAAAATTCATCTCCGTATCCCAAGCACTACCAAATATTAAAGTCCGCGAATTAGCCGTAAATTCTTCCATAAGAGGAAACATCTCGCTTTCTCGAAATGTTGCTTCCACTCTATCAAAGCGCGTATCACCAGACATTTCTGCTTGAGTAATACCAAATTCCTTTAATAACTCCAACGAATTTTCATCCTGCACAAAAAAGCGATCTACCGGAGATAATTGGTTCAAAAACCAACTACCCACTCTCCTGAAAAAAATTTGGTCTTTTCTAAAAGTAGCGGAAATGAAAACTAAAGGAATATTTCGATTTATCACTTGAGACATGTATTCGAACCAAAAATCATACTTAACGAAAACTACTAGCTTCGGTTGAAATACATCCAAAAATTGCCTAACGTTACCCTCAGACTCTAGAGGAAGATACATTACCTTTTCCGAGTTTTCATAATCCTTTCGAACCTCATAACCCGAAGGAGAAAAAAAAGTAATCAAGAGAGAAAAACTAGGGTTTTCTTTAATTAATCGATCCATAACGGGTTTAGCCTGTTCAAATTCTCCCAGGGATGCCACATGAAACCAGATCCATTTCAACTCGGTATTAACACCCGATAATTGCTCGGTAAGGTTTGACCTTCCCTTAACCCACTTTGCTGCTTTTGAATTAAAAGGAGATATTCCTTTCAATAGGGAAGCATATCCCCAAACCCCAGACTTATATACCCATTTCATTAGTTATAATAATACTCTTTTGGGGTTGGTTTGTATAACGGTAAAGAAAAGCCAATTTTAACCCCCCAAGAGGAATCCAACCGTTCGGTATCATCCTTTAAACCCGTATCATAATTATAAGCACGTTGATTCTGCGTAAACCCTTGGGTAAATTCAACTCCCCCAAAAACATTTATTAACCTACGATTACTTAATAACCTGTAACCAAAAAACTGGGTGAGTAACAAACCATTACTCATGCGATCATAACCTTGATAATATCCATCTCCACTTAGTAATGGAACTTCTTGAAATTTATCTTCAAATTGAATTCTATGTTGTAAAAAACCCACTCCGGCCATAACCATAATTCCAGAATTAGGATTTACGGACAAAAGATTAAAAATTTTACCCACCTTAGCAGAAAGTGTGAATCCACGTTCCACAAAATAAATCTCAGAATAAAGACCATTATTAGCAAGAATCCCTCCTTTATCGTCTCGAAATTGATCCGCAAAGCTCAGTTCCTTTACCTCATTACCAAATAGGTAATTCCAATCTACTCCAAACAAAAAATTTTTTCGAGTTTTAATAAAAAAAGCAACCCCCAATTCAGAATGATTTCCAAACCTCTTTTCCAAATCATTACCAGGTATTTTAAAACCATAAGAAAAATCAATAATTGGAGCAAAAACAGCAGAATCCTTAACACTTACCTGACCAAGGACATTGAAATCACACATCCAGGCAACTACCACAATTAGAATGAAAATTTTCTTCATTTGGCGAAGATAACCTTATTCCAAAACGACTCAAACAATTCCAATTAAATTCGCCTTCCTTGAAGGATTTTTAACAAAAACAAATTGCACATAACCGTTAAAAAAGCACAAGGATGTGTTAAATTTGTGACCCTCAAAACCAAATTGGTTTTTAACCAATAAATACGATTAAGCAAACATAAAATATGAATATAACTGTAGTTGGAACAGGATACGTTGGTTTAGTAACCGGTACTTGTTTAGCAGAAAGTGGTGCAAATGTTACTTGTGTGGACATTGACGTACAGAAAGTAGAAAAAATGAAAGCGGGAATTGTTCCCATTTATGAGCCCCATTTAGATGTTTTATTTGAAAGAAACATCAAACAAGGTCGTCTTGCTTTTACGACCAATTTAGAAGAAGCTATTGTGGATTCTACCATCATCTTTTTAGCTTTACCGACCCCTCCTGGTGAAGACGGAAGTGCCGATTTATCTTACATTCTTGGTGTTGCCAAAGATTTAGGAGATTTGATAACCGATTATAAAGTAATCATAGACAAAAGTACGGTACCTGTAGGCACTGCAGAAAAGGTTGCAACCGCATTGAATAATGCCCTGGATCAAAGATTTTCAAAAGAATCAAATGAGCGTCCTGCATTTGATGTAGTGTCTAATCCAGAATTCTTAAGAGAAGGTTTTGCGGTGGATGATTTCATGAAACCAGACCGTATCGTTATTGGTTCTTCATCTGATCGTGCAAACGAGATTTTAGACAAAATGTATGCCCCATTTGTTCGCCAAGGTAACCCGGTTATTTTCATGGACGAAAAATCCGCTGAATTAACTAAATACGCGGCTAATTCATTCTTGGCTACAAAAATTTCATTCATGAACGAAATTGCCAATTTATGTGAACTTGTTGGCGCAAACGTTGACGATGTGCGTAAAGGAATTGGTACAGATACACGTATTGGAAACCGCTTTCTATTCCCCGGTATTGGATACGGTGGAAGCTGTTTCCCAAAAGATGTACAGGCTTTAGCAAAGTCATCCACTGAGGTAAACTACGACTTTAAGATTTTAAGTGCCGTAATGGACGTTAACCAAACTCAAAAAACGGTAATTGTTCCTAAAATTAAAGACTTCTATTCTGGTGATGTTTCTGAAAAAAAGTTCGCGGTATGGGGTTTAGCATTTAAACCTGACACGGATGACATTAGAGAGGCTTCTTCTTTGTACATCATTGAAGAATTAATTGAAGCAGGAGCGGAGATTATAGCTTATGACCCTGAGGCAATGGAAAATGTAAAAAATCTTCTTGGAGATAAAATAGATTACGCAGAAAACGAATATGATGCTTTAAACGATGCGGATGCTCTTCTAATCTTCACTGAATGGCAAATTTTCAGAAACCCAAATTTCGAAAAGATTTCGTCTATGTTGAAGGAAAAAGTGATATTTGATGGACGAAATTTATATGACTTAGATCAAATGAACGAATTAGGTTTCCATTACAACTCAATTGGACGTAAGGAAATAACACAATAATTATTTTAGTATGAAAACAGTTTTAGTCACAGGTGCTGCAGGTTTTTTAGGTTCTCACCTATGCGATAAATTCTTAGCGGAAGGCCATCGGGTAATTGGTATGGATAATCTAATTACCGGTGACTTAAAGAATATTGAACACTTGTATAATGAACAGCATTTTGAATTCATAAATCATGACGTTTCAAAATTCGTTCATATTCCTGGGGATTTGGACTTTATCATGCATTTCGCTTCTCCGGCCTCTCCTATTGATTATCTAAAAATTCCGATCCAAACTTTGAAGGTGGGTTCTTACGGAACGCATAATCTTCTGGGTTTAGCCAAGGCAAAAGGAGCTCGAATTCTAATCGCATCGACTTCTGAGGTATATGGTGACCCAAAAGTTCATCCACAAGTTGAATCCTATTACGGTCATGTAAATCCTATTGGGCCAAGAGGTGTTTACGATGAAGCTAAAAGATATATGGAAGCCGCTACAATGGCTTATCATACCTATCATAATGTAGATACTAGAATTGTTAGAATATTTAACACCTATGGTCCTAGAATGCGCTTAAATGATGGACGCGTTTTACCTGCTTTCATTGGACAGGCTTTACGTGGTGAAGATTTAACTATTTTTGGTGATGGAAGTCAAACCCGTTCTTTTTGTTATGTTTCAGATTTAATCGATGGTATTTATCGTCTATTACATGCAGATACTCACCAACCTGTTAACATTGGGAATCCTTCAGAAATAACAATTGGGCAATTTGCAGAGGAAATTATTAAGCTAACGGGAACTACCCAACAGGTAATTTACAAAGACCTTCCAAAAGACGACCCCATGCAGCGACAACCTGATATTTCCAGAGCCAAAGAAATTCTGGGGTGGACTCCTAAAGTTGATCGAGCAGAAGGTTTAAAAATAACTTATGATTATTTTAGATCTTTATCACCAGAGGATCTTCGTAAAACTGAACACAATAATTTTGCAGGATACATTAGAAAATAAAACAACAAAAAAGGGTTGAAAATTTCAACCCTTTTTTGTTCCTAACCTTCACTAAAAAGACCACAAATCATTTTCACTTTGAAATATTTCTTGCTCTAATTTTTCGGCCATAATTAAAGCATCCATAGGGGCTAAATAACTATCCAATGATCGATCATAAACATTGCTTATTTTGGTGATCCTACTGGAAAACTTCCTTTTCACAAATATTTCATCGTATGTTAATACGTTGGCATCATTGAATGTGTTATAGCTCAACATTCTTGCGAGCACATTTCGGGCTTGGGGAAAATAAATCCAAAAAGCCTCCTTTTTTATGTCTTCCCTTCCAGAAGCTTTATCCGGTATTAAAAGGGCAATTCCTAAAATTCGTGTTTCCATAATGGATCTCTCTTTATCAAAAAACACTTCCTCCTTTATTCTAAAGCTAGTAATTTCATCCAAAGAGATTGTCATAATTTGCTCCACCACCACCTCATCTCCAAAATCATCCTCAACAATCACATTCTCTTTATATGAAAGAGCTCTTTTAGCCTCCTTTACGTTAAGAGGCAATTGAAATGTATCATCCCAATCTCCAGACCCATTAGAAGAGCTATCAATAGCCGAATAGGCAATAATAAATTTATTCTGCACCGACTCGATTAATAATTGAGCAAACGAAACACGGTACTCCTTTTTAACAATGGGAAAATAAAATGGAAGGTTTTGTTTCTGTCGCATATCTACATCTCTCCATACGCGTTTTAACCACATCACATTAGCCTCACGTATTTCAACGTATGGAATTGGTTTCTTATCTACATACTGCTTAGAATAAAGACTCGCAATTGTAATTGGTTCAAGGGTCTGAGAAATCACATATGGAATTCCAACAATCCAGAACAAAGCAATCATTATACCGGAATAAACGGGATGAATATAGTTAATTAGCATTTATACTAAACGACTGAATCTGAACATTAGTATAAAACAATAACCCACAAAAAAAGGGTTGAAATTACTTTCAACCCCTTTTTAAACTTTATTGAAGTTTAACTAGAAACTCCACATATCATGTTCTCTATTGAATATATCTTCTTCAATCTTCTCCGCCTCTAATAAGGCATCTAATGGAGACTTATAAGAATCAATTGATCGATCATAAACGTTACTCACTTTAATAACTCTAGAAGAAAATTTTCTTTTCCAAAATAATTCCTCGTAAGTTAAACGGTCCACATCATTGTGACGGTTGTAAACTTCGGCCTCTGCAAATACAAAGCGCGCCTCTGGGAAATAAATCCAAAATGCTTCTTTTAGAATACTTTCATCACCTCCCGCCTTGTCCGGAACCAGTGGAGCAATTCCCAAAATTCTAGTCTCCATCAAGGATCTTTGTTTATCAAAAAACACCTCCTCCTTAATACGAAAACTTGTAATTTCATCTAAGGTAATAAAACTTGTAATTTCTTCTACCGTTGCATCTCCAAACTCATCTTCTCCTTGAATTTGCTCTTTAAACGAAAGACCTCCTTTAGCCTCTTCAGCAGTCAATAAAAGTTTAAATGTATCATCCCAATCGTTCGTACCACCCTCACTAGAATCGTATGCCGCATATGCGTGTATACGTTCCATAGCAATAGCGTCCATAACCACTTGCATGAAGTTTTTACGTCCTTGTGTAGGTTTCAATGGAAAATAAAATGAGTGATTTACTTTCTCTCTCATATCCACCGTACGCCAAACCCTCTGCAACCACATAATATCTGCCTCTCTTAACTGAGTATAAGGGACTGGTTTTTTATGCGGAGTATCAATAGATTTAGAATAGACCCCATCTAAAGGAGACTCTTGACCTGGATCTAAAACCTGAGACATACCAAGACTTGAAATCAAACCAAATCCTAATACCAATGAAATCTTTCTAATCATAGTAATTAATTTAAAATTATTTTACTTCAATAATGATATTTGACATTACCGGTCTTGGTTTGTCACTATTCAATTGAAGCTTCACATTCTTTACAATTACAGTCTGTCCTTTTCTTAGGTTTCCAAACTTCGCCTTCATCTGAGAAGTAACCTTATCACTTTTCGAGCTTAATGTAATGGAACCTTTGGAAGAAGGGAACACCACATCAAAAGCGGTTACTTTATATTTGATTCCATCAAATAACATATCTTTTTGATCAACTCTAACACTTTTAGAAGCACCAATTTGACCCTTAGAGGCTTTACCTGAACCCACAATGGTAGCAAACTTTACGTTAGGATCTGGCAAACGTTTTACACGGAAAACTTGTTTACCCATGTTTTTAGACTTACCCTCTTTATCCTTTACACTTACATTCACAACACATTCTCGTGCATTTGAACTTGGCATAATCATGTAATTTCCTTTAGAACCAGAACTTTTACCACCTGTAACCGAAATAGAAATATTCTCAGCAGCATATCCACCCACAGATACACTCACTGGATTTTGAACGGCTTTATACAAAATATTCATCGCTGTAGGTGAAACCACGGTAGATGGTTTTGCAGCAATAAACGTATGTTCAAAAGGATAGACATCAAAATCATTGGTACCTGCTTTAGGTACTCTAATAATACCCCCCCAAGTTTGTTCCCCTTCTGAGGTTGGTTTGAATCCGTAGTTAGCAATCCCATTCACTAATTTAACTCTGTTCTGATCGTAAGCGCTAGTCACTTTCCAATCCTTCGAAGGTCCCGTGGTATCAATACCAGCACCAACTTCTACTTGTGGACTTTGTGTTGTACTGTAGGCAGCTACGATTAATTCAGACTTGAATGAATCCCCTAATACTACGTAGTTAGATTGCGGAATAACCTTAACTTCCACTTTGTCAAAATCATAAGTAGCCGCTGTGATATGATCCATTAATAATCCTAATGCCTCCGATTCCGAATTTTTAACCTGATTCTGAAACATAGAAATATCTGTAATTACTGCAGCCATTGGGGCATGATAAAAGTGAGAAATATGCCAAGGTTCTAAATCACCATCAGCATTCACGCCATCTTCATATTCAAAATGTATAGAAATTTCCTCACGCTCATTTGCTGGAATTTGGGCAAGAACTTTATCTTCCCATTCCGAAATTTTACTCTGCATTTCTTTCATTGTCCATTCTCCATCTTTAGGAAGTGCTGGGTCGGGACCTAATAAAATAGTTTGCGGCTTATCAATATCTCCAAGAGCTTGACAAGTATCTAATGTAATCCAAGAATCATCATTTTCATAGGTTTCAGGCGCAAACCCTTCTGTTTGAATCATGATTTGTTTTTTCAGATTGTCAAAATACAAATCCAATTCCTTAGATGCCTCATGAACCGCTTTTGCACGTTTTAACCAAGGTCCTACCTTAGCTTCATTTAAGGCATTCTGCTCATTAAACTCCGCCATAGTGGCTTCATTTTTACCCGCAAAGGCCGCATTTGTTTCTGACATAGCGCCATTAATAACCACAAACGAGTTCAATACAGATTTTGTTACATTCATTGCCAAAAGTGCTAAGAGAACCAGGTACATCATACCGATCATCTTATCCCTTGGGCTTTGCTTTCCTCCAGCCATAGTTAACTTTCTTTAAACTTTTAATTAATTAAGTTAAACTACTTATGAACGATTAACGTTCATAGCTGATAACATATTACCGTAAACAGTATTTAAGGATTCTAAGTTAGTTGATAACTCAGCGATGTTTTCTTTGTAACGTTTAGTATCCTCAACAGAATCATTCAAGTTAGCTACTAGTTGTTGCATGTTGGTAAACATTTCCGCAGATACTTGATGAGAATTATTTGTCTGCTCTAATTGCATCTCATAAACCGAGTTCAATGAAGATAAATTTTCTGAAACTTTCTTCAAGTTCTCAGCATAAGTAGCTCCATCCTCATTAGAAACAGAAAGACCCGTTAAAGCCTCAGCTGCATGATGGTAGGAATCAGATAATTCAGAAACATTTTTAGCCGCACCCTCCACACTAGAAACAAAATTGTTAGTTGCCTGAGAAGCGTCACCTAAAGAATTCATATTATTTGCAGTATCTGCCAAATTTCTCATTCCTGACCCTAAACTTTCGATTAAGTCTGGGCCAATTTTAGCTTCTTCTAACATTGCATCCAATTCTTGAGTTGCAGAACCACCTGAACCACCAGACTGAATAGCTCTTGGCTCACCTGCGTAATCTTCTGCTAATTCAGGGTAAACTAATGACCAATCTGGGTCCTCATGCATTGGATCAAAAGCAGAAAGAAAGAAAATGATTGCCTCAGTACCTAGTCCAATAACCAACATTGGCCCAGAACCTGGATAGTGTTGAAGCTTAAAAAGTGCTCCAACAATTACAATTGCAGCTCCCCAACCATATACATATTTCATGAAGTTCTTCCAACTCTTACTCCCCGGTCTAAATCCTGTTATTTCCTTGCTCATAATCTAAAGATTTTGTGTACTATTTATTTTAATTTTTATGGATAATTTACTTTTTCTTATAATTCGTCTCCCTTAGCTCTACCTAGGTATGACATTACATTTCTAAAACCAATGTAACATTTTGCAGTATCTTGATACTCATAAGAACGAACCCCTACTCCAAGGTAATAACCTACATCCTTCCATGATCCACCACGAATCACTTTCCTTTTGTATACCGGCTGATCATCATCAGCTGCGTCATATTGATAATCTTGATTCATATCATGCGCAAATTCATACGCACTTTCCATATAAGCGTTATTCGTCCACTCTGCAACATTTCCAGACATACAGAACAATCCGTAATCGTTAGGGGAATATGAATATACATTTACAGTTTGGAATCCACCATCATCCACATAATTACCTCTTAAAGGTTTAAAGTTAGCTAAGAAACACCCAGCATCATTACGAATATAAGGTCCACCCCATGGATATTGGGAAACAGCAAGACCACCACGGGCAGCATATTCCCATTCCGATTCAGTTGGTAGTCTAAAGTCTTGAACTAAAGGTAAACCCGCCATATCAAGCGCGTTATTAAAATAACGCGTTCTCCAGTGACTAAAAGCCTTTGCTTGCTTCCATGTGACACCAACTACTGGATAATAATCGTAAGCAGGGTGCCAAAAATACATTTGCGCCATTGGCTCATTATACGAATACGAAAAATCAGCTATCCAAGCTAAAGTATCTGGATACACATCTACCTCATCTTCTTTAATAAAATCAGCTCTTGAATATTGGTAATCATCCTTAGAATAATGACGTTGCCTACCTTGTTTAGCGGCTTGCTTGTAATCAATCCAACTATATTGAAATCTTAGCTTCGTAATATCAATATGCTTTTTTCCATAATAACGATCACTCTCAGAATAGAACATTGGTTCTAATGCATCTACAATATCCTCATTATAATCACGACCACCATCCCATGGAATTTCATAGTCCCATCTAATTCTTGGTTCGTCTAGATCGTTACCATAAGCATCTATCGTAATTCCCCATTCCTCTTCATCAACTTCCATCATATAAGTACGAGCAATTGAATCTCTTACCCAGTGAACAAATTGACGGTATTCATTATTGGTAATCTCTGAATCGTCCACATAAAATGCTGCCATAGAAACCGTTCGTGAAACCGCTACATTCGCATAAGGAACATCTTGATCATTTTCTCCCATAACGAAACTTCCCATTGGTACGTATGCCATCCCATAAGGGTCGATATCAAACCAAGCAGGTCTATTTTGGACTCCCGTCAACTGTCCTCCATCACCTGAAGAACAAGAAGCCACCAAAGTCGCTATTGTTAATATTAATAATAATCTTTTCATGATATTATGTTTAGTAATCGTCAAAATCTAAGTGGATAAACGTGTGCTTTTTAGAAATATTGTATTTTCCTATAACCATCTAACAGAATGGTGCCCTTCTTCTTTAGGTTGTGAAGAGATATTAAAACAGTATCTCACGAATAATTCATGAGAACCAGAACTAAAGTTTCTAATATTTGAAGTGGTGAAATCATAAGAGTACCCCACCTTTAACAGCCCAGCGCCAGCATTAGTGCCATTCATTTGGAAGTTCGCACCCACCATTAATGCAACAGCATCTTGTAAACGGTAATCTAAACCACCCCAAAACTGTTGGTTATATTCTGCAATAGCACCTAAAGCAAACGTGGTTGAGGTCACATCTGTTTTCACAAATAAACCTGGCTTTAACACCCAACTTCCATCAGAGCTAATAGGTTGCTCATACTGCGCGTTCACATAAATAGTTCTATCAATTTGATAGTTAAATTGACGAGCGGTACCCGATATAGTTTTTTCATCCGAGGTTGAATTAAACTTGGTAGCGGTCAAATGTGTCGAAGAAAGACCAATGGACAGTTTATTATCAATTTTATAGTAAATACCGAAATCTAAATCCAAGCCCCCTTCAGAAGCTCCATTAAGCAGAATGGAAGGGTCATCCTCTACTCCCTGACTTGCAACCCAATCACTGCCTAAAGATTTATTGATATAACCCACTCCTAAACCAAAGCTTAGTGTACCATCACCTACGTTTCTTTTTCTGTACGCATATTGCAATTTGGCCACCATAGTTGTTTCCTGACCCAACTTATCACTCATGATAGTTAAACCAAGACCGTGACTTCCCTTAAACTCTATAGGTCCTTGCGCTGAAAAAACAAAAGTTGATGGCTCTCCACCGAAACCAACCCACTGCAATCTTCCAATCATTGTAGCACAAATAGCTTCATGACTTCCTACTACTGCAGGATTTTGATAAGCTAAACCTTGATATTGGCCCACTGTAAATTGTGGATCTTGTTGTGCTTGCACCAAGCCTAAGCTCCCTACAAACCCTAAAAACACAAGTAATTTCTTCATACTACGTTAATATATATTTAATTCAAATTGTTGCTCAAAATACAGTCGCTAAAGTATATAAATAATCTTCACTGCAAAAATTATTTATTTTTTCTGCTTAAATTATCAACGCAACATGTTTAATTACTTAATCAACTACAAAAATTTTCGATACGTTTTCACCCATAAATCAGGCAGTTCGTCCTGTCCCGCCACCTGATACTCGGCATACGAACAAGGTACCATATTTAATCTTCTAAATTTACTTGACTTAGAATCTGGATACGGCACAAGCATCCACCACCTATCTGTTCGAAGACTTTTGTAAAAGATTACATCTTCGTCTGTTCCTGTTACGGGAACCCGATATTTCAAATAGTTACGATCACTTGGAGTTGGAGACTCATTCTTTCTATGAACAAAACCCTCCATAAAGTACCAAATCATTTGTGCCACTAACAAAGCCGATCGGTCTTGAGCATCTACATGTGGATTATACTCAAAAACCCCAAAACAAGATACTTTTTCACTTAAACCTGCATATCTTGTTAACTGACACGTCTCATCAGGCAACAACCCATTGGGAGTTGATCTATTGCAACCTTGCATATCGGCAGCTTGAATGGCTGATACATCAAAACTTACGATATCTGAATTTCTTAAAATAGGTTCAGTTTTACGGATATCTCCTCTTACCTCGCCTAAACGAATCTTATCAAAGAAAAGCTTATCCATTAACCCAATAATACTTGGTGCACCAAAATAGGTTTGATGTCCTATATTAGAATAGTTAAAAAGAAAGCTAGGTTGATGCAATAAGATTTGATTCAAATAATTTTCCGAATTAGTTTCTTCTTCGGTACTCTCTCCAATATCAAACTTAGGATCGATACTTGTTAAATTTACCAGTTGCTCCGTCTTCTCGTATCCGCGATATAAAGGTATCGTCAAGTCTTGACTACCTCCCATTACAATTACTGTCTTATCTTCTTTAATTAATGTATCGATAGATGATTGTAAAGCAAAATAGGTATCAGACAATTCTTCACCTGGTAAAATATTACCTAGGTCTACTACCGTAGGCAATCCAGCGAAGTACAATTGATTCAATTGTTTTCTGATTTCATTTGGACCCTCAGCACAACCTTTATTCTCAACTGAACCTCTATCCTCATTTACTCCAATAAGAATCAAATCAGCATCTTCCCAATTTGGAAAATCTCCGCCTTCTTTGAAAGCAGAGATGGTTCCTCCAATTTGATCACCTAAATAATTTTGTTCCTCCCTAGGTATGGGAGAGAAATAAATTGAAATATCCATTTGGCAACTATCTATTAGGCTTTTTTAGCAGCCGTCTTTTTAGCTGTAGTTTTCTTTGTTGTTGTCTTTTTTGCGGCCGGTTTCTTTTTGACAGCAGGCTTTTTAGCGGCCGCTTTCTTAGTGGTCTTTTTAGCGGTAGTTTTCTTTGCTGCCGCTTTTTTAGTCTTTTTAGGTTGCTTTTCAATCATTTCCAAGCAATCCTCATACGACAAGCTCATAGGATCTGTTCCCTTGGGTAAGATCTTGTAATTTGCCTTTACCAACTTAATATAAGGCCCATATCTTCCTTCAATAATTCGAAGATCTGGATCTTCATCAAAGGTTTTCAAAAGTGCTTTTTTATCAGCCTCAATTTTCTCTTTGATCAATTCAGCACCTCTGTCGTACGTAATAGTATATGGATCATCACCATTTGCAGCCTTAATACTCACAAACATATCACCTAATCTAAGGTAAGGTCCAAATCGACCTATTGCTGCGTAAAGCTTCTTACCTTCATATTCTCCTAACATTCTAGGTAACTTAAACAAGCTCATTGCCTCTTCAAAAGTTACACTCGAAATTTTCAATGGTGGTATCAAAGAAGTAAACTTTGGTTTCTCTTCATCATCTACATGACCAATTTGAATCATTGGACCAAAACGACCAATACGCGCATACACCGGCTTACCCGTTTCCGGATCCTCTCCAAGCAAACGTTCTCCAGTAGCTCTTTCGCTATGCTCTAATGTATGTTCCACTTTTTTATGGAAATCAGAATAAAAATCATCAATCATTTTATTCCAAGAAACCTTACCATCTGCAATTTGATCAAACTCACGTTCCACATCTGCGGTAAAGTTGAAACTTAAAATATTGTCGAAGTTTTCAATTAAAAAATCATTTACAACTTCACCTATATCTGTAGGAAATAGTTTATTCTTTTCTTTTCCAGTAGTTTCCGTTTTAACTTCTTTAGAAAGTCCGGCAGGAGTAACCTCTAAGAAATTATATTCACGCTCGATTCCTTCCGTAGATTTCTTTTCTACATATCCTCTTTTTTGGATCGTTGAAATCGTTGGGGCATACGTAGAAGGTCTTCCAATACCCAACTCCTCTAACTTCTTTACCAAACTGGCTTCTGAATATCTTGGAGGGTGTAAAGTAAATCTCTGAACCCCTTGACCTGAAATCAATGATAAGTTTTCACCAACAGTCATTGGAGGCAACATTCCTGAATCAGCATTAGATTCCCCATCTTCATCAGTAGAAACTTGATATAATTTCAAGAACCCATCAAATTTGATTACCTCACCTTGGGCAACAAATTGCTTATCCGCCAGGCTTACGCCAATTTTAACGGTTGTTTTTTCTAACTGCGCATCCGCCATTTGAGAAGCGATAGTACGTTTCCATATTAAAGAATATAAACGTTCCTCGTTTCTATCTCCGCTTACGGAATCTTTTTCCAAATAGGTTGGACGAATAGCCTCGTGAGCCTCTTGTGCCCCCTTCGATTTCGTTGAAAATTTTCTAGGATGCGAATAATTCTCTCCGTACTTATCACCGATAGCCAATTTAGCTCCATCCACCGCAGTATCTGATAAATTAAATGAATCCGTTCTCATGTAAGTAATCTTACCGGATTCATATAAGTGTTGCGCTACAACCATGGTTTGATTTACCGAGAAACCAAGCTTACGAGCTGCTTCTTGTTGTAAAGAAGACGTGGTAAATGGCGGTGCTGGAGACTTTTTAGACGGTTTACTTACCACACTTTCAATGGTAAATTCCGCATCTTTACATTTTTCTAAAAATGCTTGTGCCTCTTCTAATGTTTTAAACTTCTCAGAAATGGCAGCCTTTACAACAGACCCGTCTTTTAAACTAAATTGAGCAGACACTCTATAAAAGGTATCCTTATTAAAATCTCTAATTTCTCTTTCACGATCAACGATTAAACGAACCGTTACTGATTGCACCCTACCTGCAGATAATGAAGGTTTTACTTTTCTCCACAATACCGGAGAAAGCTCAAAACCAACTAATCTATCTAAAACTCTACGTGCCTGTTGTGCTTTTACTAAATCCACATCTATAGCTGTCTCTTATACACATCTGACGCTGCCGACGATCTACTCTGTGTAG
>CAJXPI010000053.1 GCA_913057875.1 uncultured Flavobacteriales bacterium | reverse complement strand
TGGGCTCGGAGATGTGTATAAGAGACAGATATTGCCCCCTCTGATTTCGATCATAGTTCCCAAATCAGATTCTTCCGACTTAGTTTTTATAGTCATGTGTGAAATTGCTGAAATGGAAGCCATTGCCTCTCCTCTAAATCCTTTGGTGGTTAAGGCAAACAAATCATCGGCTGACGCAATTTTAGAAGTGGCATGTCTTTCTAGGCTCATACGCGCGTCCGTTTCGTTCATCCCCTTCCCATTATCGGTAACCATAATCAAGGTTTTACCAGAATCTTTGATATCTACGGATATACTACTTGCTCCAGCATCTACAGAGTTTTCAACTAGCTCCTTTATTACTGAGGCTGGTCTTTGAATAACTTCACCTGCTGCAATTTGATTTGCAATAGTATCTGGCAAAAGCTTAATTATGTCGGCCATTAAATGGTATTAGGAAAAAAATGAAGTAAAAAAATAGGCGTAAAACAAGCCAAACAAAACGATGGCAATAAAACCTATTCTTATAGTAGATGTTTTATTTGCTGACTTTCTGGCTTGTGGTGTTTTCCAAGCTGTTCTCATTCTAGAACGTGTTAAATCAGCATTATCTGAACCTCCTGAATTGGATTCTCTGTCTAATTCAGATTTAATAACATTAACACGACTATTTAAGTCTTCCATTACCGGATCATAATGTCTCGGTGAATAAGAAAACCTTTTCGGTTTATTTAATTTGAATAGCGTAACTCGCATAAGCTTTAATGTTGCGACAAATTTACGATTTGCCAAGTTAGTATAAAAGGAAGTAATTCGCTTTATTCCGTTCAAAAACTGAACCAACTTACATTTTAAGGATATTCAGTCACTTAAAGCATCAACTATTGTTTTTTTTAACTCTTTTTTCAATTGAGCGGTATGAAAAAATATGACAAAAGTTATTCGGTTTGGTTTTGGTAAACCACGTATATTAGCCCAATTAATTATTATGCTATGAGAAAAAATGTTACTCATTTTTTAAGTGTGTTTATAGGGGCAATGTTAGTTACCAACGGATATAGTCAAATTCATTACAAACAAATGATGGATGATCCCAACTACAATTTTTATGAAGTTTGTGAAGCGGCCGAAATTTATTTTGAATCCCATGAAAAGGGGAAAGGTTCGGGTTGGAAACCTTATCAGAGATGGAAAGCCGAAAATGAAAGCAAGTATTACCCATCTGGTATTCGGAATAACGTTTCATCCAGATTTGCGGCTGAACGATACGTTATGGTTTTGGATAATGCAAATACCAATACGCGTTCAAGAAGTAACCACTGGAAAGATCTGGGCCCTTGGGATGCGAATAATATTACTCAAGGCTATAATCCTGGAATTGGTAGAGTAGAGTCTTTTTGGATCAACCCCTCCAATACGAATCATATTTTTTTAGGTTCTCGTAGTGGTGGTTTTTGGCGATCTACCAGCGGAGGAACGACCTGGGAAAATACCACCGATACTCTAGTGGCATCTGGGGTAAATACCATTGCTGTGAACCCATTTAATTCTGATACCGTTTTGATAAACGTAAAAAATGCAGCAAATAATACTACCCATGGTATTTACCAAAGTGTAGATGGAGGAACCAACTGGACGGAATCTAATTTTAATCCAACTAACCTAGGTTGGGGAGGAATGGGTACCAGTGATCGTGTTTTTAAAATTGTGTATCACCCCAGAGTACCTAACTTGGTTTTTATTGGCACTGATAAAGGGGTTTTTAGATCAGATGACCATTTGCAAACCTGGACGCAATTACGCAGTACCGCGGATATTACGGATATTGAGTTTCATCCAACCAATGACAGCATTGTTTACATCTATGATAACTATTACTGGAGTGCCACAAAAGACAATATTTTGATTTCTCATGATCAAGGCCTGAGTTATTCCGTTTCCAATACCATTACTGGAAACAATTCTAGAAAAGGATTTATTGCGGTTTCACCAGTTGCTCCTGATTTTGTGTATTTCGCTAGTGATAATGGGGTATGGAAATCATCCGATATGGGACAAAATTTTGATTTAGTATCTGTACCCACTGAAAGTTGCGATGGCTTTGCTGTTTCGGATGTGGATACCCTAAACATGGTGTATGGTTATTTGAATCTTATGGGAAGTACGGATGGCGGATTTACATTTACGGAAATTGCCGCTTGGGCAAATACGAATCCAACGGATGATTATACCCATGCCGATTTGCGCACCGCAGAATGCCTAAACGGTACTTTTTATGTGGGTACGGATGGATATTTAGCAAAAACCGATGATAACGGAGCTACTTGGGCTAGATTGAATGATGGAACGGCTATTCGTGAGTTTTATAATGCGGGAGTGTGTCAAGGAAACAAAAGTGTATTCATGGCAGGATCCCAAGATAATGGAACTAGTATTATGAATGCCAATGGTTGGCTTGAATGGAATGGAGGTGACGGAATGGAGGCATTGGTTCATTCACTAAATACGGATTGGATGATGGGTAGTTGGCAATTTGGAACACGTCAGATTACTAAAGATGGAGGTCAAACCCGCCAAGGAGCATCTAATCCAGAAGCTGGAAGTGGTGATTGGTCGGCACCAATGTTTTATGATCCTCTGCATCAAATGCGTGTCTATTCCTTTGCGGATAGTATTTGGCAATCGGATGAGTTTGGCGATACATGGTATTTAGCGGGTACACCCAATATTGGAACTATCCAGAATGCGGCAGTCGCCAATAATAATTCTCAAATAATGATTATTTCTAATGGTAACAGTATTCGAATTACCGAAGATGGTGGACTTTCCTTTCGAAATCCTGGGAGTGGATTACCTATGAGCTGGTCACCAACCGATTTTGCTTTTGATCCCAACAACGATTCAACTATCGTAGTAACCTACAACAGATATCAAGCAGATAATGCAAAAGTGTTTATTACACATGATTTGGGCTACTCTTGGACTAATATTTCTCACAATTTAAACGATATGCCTATACGTTCTGTAGTTATTGATCATACAAGTGAACGAACTATTTATTTAGGTGCAGAAATTGGTGTTTACGCAATGCCAATGAACGGTTCTAACTGGATTGAGTTTGGTGCTGGATTGCCAAATGTGGCCGTAAATGATCTTGAAATTCATGAGGGATCTAATACCTTAAATGCAATTACCTGGGGAAGAGGTTTATGGGAAGTTAGTTTGTTAAACAGAGAAAATTATCCTGCCATTGAAACCACCCAAATAACCAACCCGCCATCTTCAACCCGACCAAGATCAGGGTATGAAGAAAATGTATCAGTAACCATTTCATATGATCAACCTTTAAAAAGTGTTTTTGTTCAATGGAATAAGGATACCCTTGGTTTACTAAGAAATATTCCCATGTCTAATGTTTCTGATAGTACATGGACCACAGATGTTCCGTTCAAACTTTATGCTGAAGGTACGGAAATGTATTTTAAAGTATTTGCTGTTGGTCAAAAAAATGATACTACTGAAACGTATAGATACCATTATACTATTCGTCCCGGAATTCCGGTGGCATCAGTAATTGAAAATAGCTTCGATTCACAGGTGAGGTTATTTCCAAACCCAAATGATGGAAAGTTCAATGTGGATTTGGGAGCTGAGCATAAGAATGTTGAAATTCAAGTATTTGATTTGACTGGAAAACAAGTTTACCGAAAATTAGATTCAGGTAATCTGTTTCCTGTGGAATTAAATGTTCCCTCAGGTGTTTATTTTATTAACCTTTCTACCGATAAGAAAAAAGCAAAAATTAAGTTTGTAATTGAATGATGAGAAAAATGAGAATGTTAGGCTTAATGGTTGCTGCTTTGATACTTGCTTTTGGATCCTGCACGAATTCGAACAAGGGAACGCAGTCCAAAAATGTAATTGCCGAAGAATTGGTGAATAAGATGAAAGTAGAGAATGTAACCGTTCAGGAGTGGATATCGGGAGTTCAAGGCGGTACAAATTCCATTGAGTTTAAATTAGATATCTATACAGTAGGTGATGATTTTCAACCCGATAGTATTCATTTTCAAGATTATCAGTGTGCCATCTTTTTAAGGAATGAAACTACAGGTACGTATTCTGGAAAAATGAATAAAATTAAGGGTTCTAAGCTTTCTAATGAATCGACCTTACAAATTACGTTCAAGGAAAACGATGAGCGATTTGCTATTTCAAATGAACAGATTACCATATTGAAACCGGTCCATATGCCTTAAAAGGTCTTGAAAAAACAAAAAGGGAAAGTGATAATCACTCTCCCTTTTTTTATGCCTCAAACGTTAACAAACCTAAATAACCCCTTCATGTAAAATAGAGTCGTAAATTTGTTCCGCTATTTTTTAGCGTAATCACAATTATATGAGCAAATCAAAAACTACTATATCTAGCGTCTTCAAAACCATTATTTGGCCAAGAAGAAATATGCTGTTTGTTGGATTAATCTTAATTATTATCAGTCGTTTAGCCAGTTTGGTATTACCGGGGGCTTCCAAAGTTTTAATGGATGACGTGGTGCAAAACAAAGACTTAGATAAACTCTACATGGTATTAACCTGGGTAGTAGCTGCTATTGTAGTTCAGGCTATTACCTCGTTTTTATTGACCAAGTTATTAAGCGTGGAGGCCCAGAAATTAATTGCAGAATTAAGAGTTCGAGTACAACAAAAAGTATTGGGCTTACCCATTAACTTTTTTGATAATGCCAAATCAGGAGAATTGGTTTCGCGTATCATGACCGATGTAGAAGGTGTTCGGAATCTAGTAGGTACGGGATTGGTTCAATTAATTGGTGGTTCTCTGACCGCAATTATTTCCTTGTTTTTGTTGATTGATATCAGTCCGAAGATGACGGCATTTGTCTTGATTCCAGTATCTATTTTTGCGGTAGTGGCCATGAAAGCCTTTGGCTTCATTCGTCCTATTTTTAGAGAACGAGGAAAAATTAATGCTGAAGTTACTGGTAGATTAACCGAAACCTTAAACGGAATAAGAGTGATTAAAGGATTCAATGCAGAAGCGCAAGAAATAACTACGTTTCAGGAGGGGGTGGATCGCTTGTTTTTAAACGTAAAGAAGAGTTTAACATCTACGGCATTGGTAACTAGCTCGGCTACCTTGTTACTGGGTTTAGCTTCTGCGGGTATTATGGGAATTGGAGGTTATTATATTATTGATGATACCTTGACTTTCGGTGAGTTTTTAGCCTTTACGTTGTATTTAGGATTTATGATTACGCCACTGGTGCAGATGAGTAATATTGGTAGTCAGTTAACCGAAGGATTTGCAGGTTTAGATCGTACTGAAGAGTTAATGAATCTTACCGATGAAAATCAATTAAAGGATAGAACCAATGAATTAAAGAACGTAAAAGGAGATATAACCTTCGAAAAGGTGGCATTTGCCTACGAAGAAGAAAAGGAAGTGCTTCATGGTATTGATATTGACGCTCCTTCGGGTTCGGTAACGGCATTGGTTGGTTCTAGTGGTTCGGGTAAAAGTACTATTGCGGGACTCGTATCTTCTTTCATGAACCCAAATAGTGGGGTGGTAAGAATTGATGGGCAAGATTTGAGTAAGGTGACGTTAAGTAGTTACCGAGCCAATTTGGGAGTGGTATTACAAGATGACTTTTTGTTTGAAGGAACCATCCGTGAAAATATCATTTTCCCTAGACCTAAGGCTACTGATGAACAAGTGGAAGCAGCGGTTAAAGCTGCCTATGTAAACGAATTTACAGATAGATTTGATGATGGTTTAGAAACCGTTATTGGTGAACGAGGCGTGAAATTATCAGGTGGGCAACGTCAAAGAATTGCCATTGCTAGGGCCGTATTAGCTGATCCTAAGATCTTAATACTGGATGAGGCTACCTCCAATTTAGATACCGAAAGCGAGGCATTAATTCAACGTAGTTTAACGGAGTTAATGAAGGGAAGAACTACGTTTGTAATAGCTCATCGTTTAAGTACGATACGTCAAGCCGATCAAATTTTAGTAGTTGAAAATGGTGCCATTAAAGAAAAAGGTAACCATGATGACCTCATAAGATTAGAAGGCCGTTATCACGAGTTATTTACTTATCAAGCTAGGATTTAAATAAACAACAATGCCAATTTTATATCCGAGTATTCATACTCATTATGGAGCATGTTTCTGATAACACCTAGTTTTAAGGGTTCGTCTTTTGACTTTACCTTTTGATACTTGGTATGTGCAGCTTTTATCTTTTTAAGGTCAGCCGCGTTAGGTTTAAACTTGTCTAAGTTTAGCTTTGGGTATTCTGCTTTCAATTTGATGAGGTGGGTAATAATTGAACTTACTCCTAAACCACGTTCTTCTGCTATTTCAAGTATGTTCATTTCCTTGTCTATCAAATCTTTTGTTTGCTCGTAAGTAGATTTTTTGAACGACTTAGCTTTTTCTTTTTTAGCGTGTTTTTCAATCTCCTTTGGATCGGTTAAGCCGTCCGCCCATTCTATAAATTCACGGGCTTCTCGTTCCAATTTCTTTTGATCAATAAAACGAATTTCGTTTTCTGAGGAAAGTTCCTGAAAACGTTTATCGGCTTTTAGCGCTAAACTATCTACCTCAATAGCGGTTCTATTAAAACCAAGTAATTTCAAGGTTTCAATTTCCTTTAAACGAGATAACGCTACATATCCTTGTCCCTTTTCAAAGGTCTTACTTAAATCAATTTCAGCAGCATCTAAAGTCATTCCCTGACTTTTATGTACGGTTATTGCCCAAGCTAACCGTAATGGTACTTGATCGTATTTAGCTAACGATTTACCGGCATCGTCATCAACACTCCAAGAATCTAATGCGGCCGTAATCTTCTTTCCGTTTAATAAACGCACAATGGGAAAGCCAATATCTTCAGAAAACCCAATAACTTCACCCAATGAACCATTGATGTAACCTGCCTCTGGATTGTTTTTTACAAACATCACTTTAGCGCCCACTTTTAGATCAATAACTTCAGCTGCTTGAACGGACTTTTTGAAAGATTCCAAAATCTTCGGGTTCCCTTTGGTCTGCGCTTTAAAAATTTTGGTTTTACCTTTTAAATTGGCTAGTTCACCTTTGTTGATGCGGTCTACATCTACATTGTGGGTATACAGTTTCGTTGGTTCCCAGTTATTTTTAAGTACTGTACTGGATGCGGCTTCTAATCGTAAAATTGAACTTTGAGAAACTTCACCCGTTCTAATTTCATTCAAAATATGGTTTAACGAGTTATTACTCTGACGGTATTGTTCCGTGAGGTAACAAATCTTTAAATCGGCTTCAACCCAAGCATTGGCCATAAATGCAAAACGTTCACGAATTGGCGTATCGCCAATAGGAGGGAGCTGAAAGAAATCTCCAGCAAAAATGACTTGAATATCACCAAACGCCCCTTTTTGATTTTTGAAATGTTTCAGGACTTGATTCACCATTTCAATTTGGTTTCTATGTAACATAGAAATTTCATCAATAATGAGAACCTTTACTTTTTCTAAGTTTTTTTTCAAGTATTGCTTACTACTCATCGATTTTAAATCAGATAAGGTTAAGCGATCCTTAATTCCAATACCTGCCCAAGAATGAATAGTAGCCCCCCCCATATGAGTGGCGGCAATACCGGTAGAAGCAGTTACAGCCACACGAATTTTACGCGCTTTTAAATAATCTATGTATTGGTTTAAAACGTAGGTTTTGCCCGCACCTGCTGATCCGGTTAAGAAAACGTTTTCTCCTGATTTAAGAATATCTAATGCTTGTGATTGCTTCATTTGGGAAATAAATTGAAAGCCAAAAATAGGATTAAAAAGAAGGATTAGTAGAAGGAAAATCAGTCAATTTCAATAATTGTAAACATAAAAAAGGCGGCCATTGGCCGCCTTTTTTATGAAATTAGAATGATTAATTTTTTAGTTCTGCAGGAACTTCACCCGTTAAGGTCTCTAAAAAGACGGCTATGCTTTTAGCTTCTTCTGGAGTAAGTTCTTTACCCACTTGAGTAACCGACATTATGGCTATAGCTTCTTCTAAACTGGCTACACTTCCGTCATGAAAGTAAGGGGCTGTTTTTGTAATGTTACGTAAAGACGGTACTTTGAAAACATATTTGTCGGCTTCGTTTCCAGTAACTTCAAATTTACCTTCATCCTTTTTAGCGCTCTTGGTATGTTCCCAATAATCGGCATGTAATCCAAATTTTTGATACATGCTACCACCTAGTAAAGGACCCATATGACAGGTAGTACAACCAGCCTCAATGAAAGTGTTTAATCCTTCCTTTTCTTCTTCGTTTAAAGCGGTGCTGT
Source organism: uncultured Flavobacteriales bacterium (assembly GCA_913057875.1). Classification (GTDB taxonomy): domain Bacteria; phylum Bacteroidota; class Bacteroidia; order Flavobacteriales_G; family Salibacteraceae; genus CAJXZP01. Next base: position 7,275 of record CAJXPI010000053.1, on the reverse strand, counting down.
TTCCCTTCATGTAAGCATCAAATGGAGCAGGAGTAATTAACTTTCTCTCAAAGGCTCCAATAGCTAATTTCATGTTTTCATAGCTAATAGGAGTCTCATCCAATGGGAAAGCCTCTTCAAATAGGTCAATGTATAGGTCGCTATTTTCTAGTCTTTCTACTACATCTTCTTCACTAGCCATTGCCATTTCTACGGGGTTTAAAACTGGACCTCCTGCTTGGGCTTCTACGTCTGGTTCGCGACCATCCCAAAACTGCGCCATGTGTAATGCTGCGTTTAAAGTAGTTGGCGAATTACGGCCTCCTAATCCACCATCATTCCCGGCAGAAAAAGAATTGTTATCCACACCATAGGTATCTAAATTATGACAGGTATTACAGCTTTGTGTGTTGTCTTTTGATAAGATTTTATCAAAATATAAGGTCTTTCCCAATACCACTTTTTCTTCCGTTAATGGATTGTTTGGGTTTTCAGCTACATCTGGTAATGCCCCAAAAAAGTTGCGCGCTTTTTCATCTAGAGCGCTATAATCTTTAGAATAAGTATTCTCAGGAGTGGTAGAAGTTTCTGCTGGAGTAGCTGGTGTGGATGGAATAGAAGGTGCTACCTGTTTTGTTTCTTCATTACCTCCACAACTTGCGATGGAAAGCCCTAATACGGCTGCAAAAAGTGCATTTTTCATGGTTGATTATTTATGTGTTGAATTACTCTGGTTTTAATGTAAAATAAAAATCAATTGATTTTCGTTATGCAAATTTACAGAGGAAATACAAGATGAAGGGTAGATTTTGTCACAGAATTGTATGGTAAAAATAGATTTATGTATAAGTAAAATTTATGCAAATACAATAAGTATAAGTGTGGTAGCGGTTGTTTTTGCTTTTGCAATAAATATGGTCGCCCTGCGTTTCCAGTACTTTGATTCACTATTATGCGTATTTACCTTACAACAATAATTCTATTAGCTAGTTTGTTAACTTTTACATCTTATGCCCAATCTGATGGAGGAAAGAAATTAGATCACGAATTCAAAAATGAACTTAGCTTGAATTTGTTTAGTTACAAAGCGGCAAGTGTAGTATTGGAAGATGAATATTATAACTTTTGGAATTACACCCCTAAGGTTAGTTATTTAAATGGGTTGGTTTATAGGCATCATTTTTCAAAGTCTGCTATTCGAGTAAATGCGCAATACGCATTGGTAAAGTTTCCAGATGGACCGCCCAAACCTAGTGATGGACAATATCAAATGTATGAAGGTAAATTGTGGTATGTAGATTTTTCGGCCGGTACGAAAGGCGATTTGGAGGTAAGAAACTTCAATTAATTACCGCTATGGATTTAGCCTTTAATTATGGATATACGGACGGAAGGCTTCCTTACACTTATTGTGAAAGGTGTGAGGCAATTTTATATGAGTTAACCCATTTCTCTGTAGGGTTGTCACCAACCATTGGAGTTGATTATTCAATTGCAAAAAGAATAAACGTCCGATTAGAAATGAATATGAATTTGGGTTTACAATTTCAAACATATAATGCCATTTTCTATGATATTAATTATCCCGCGCCAGCTGTTTTCTTTATGAGTTATAACCCAATAAATGCATTAACCGTGGGGTATAAGTTTTAAAAGGGGTTACCTGCTTTGACGCCTTCTAATTATATAATCAGGCACGGGAGTCCAGTTGTAAATGTCTTCCACCGTTTTTGGTCGTTCGTTCTCTCTCCAGTAAAAATAGCGTAATAGTTTACTGTCTTCCTTTACCTTAGCCATAGGTAAAAAATTTCCGTCAGGTTGTTTGTAGAATTTGATGTTGTTAATGCCATCATCATCCATAAAAATACTCATGTTACTGCAATCTAGACGATTCATACCCATTAGTTCCTTATCTTCATCACGCACATAATAAATGGTTTGACCAGAACGGTTCACGTCAATTCTATAAATAGCATTGTTTTTAAAGTGGGCATGCAATGATTTTCCACGTACCTGGTTATACAAAGCTGAGTCTTCTTCAGAAGCAATAAATGCTTGTTCGTAGATATCGATACCTTGGATTTCGCCATCCACGTTTTTAATGATAATTTCTTTACCCGTTACTTGATTACTGTCTATCCAAACCACTGGAGTGTAGAACATTCTGATAGTTGAGTCCAGTTCTGAAAAGCTTAGAGAATCACATTTTCCCTGCATATCGGGTTTAAAAAACTTCACATGGTGAAACGCGTGTACTAAACGGTGTTCTCCCGTTGGGTCCATATGGGTTAGCAAAGTATCTGAATGCAATTGCAGCGTGTCTTTTGTAAAAGCCATGACTAACCTTAGTGATCCAGTAACTAAAGATGTTTTTTCTAAATTATTGTATCGAGCGTAATCTCCATAAACCTCTGTGTTGTTATTGGTATCTAGGATCACTACATGTCCAAAACCTTGCCCTGATTTTTTGGCTTCAAAATACACTACGCTATCGGCCATTAAGGTTTGTTCGGGTGAGGTCATTTTTACATTACCCGAGAAGTTGGAGTATTTGTTTCTTTGGTCGTAATAACCTTGTTCGCAATAAATGGTATTGGAGTCGCTAATGATATCAGTTGGCCCATGAAATCTAACCACTTCATTTTCGGTGTCGTATTCCATAGTATCCGATAGAATTGTGTATTCATCAGTAATGTATTCTACATCTGTTTTGAAAAAGAAGATTTTAGATTGGGTATTATAATACCCTTTGTCACTTGTGAGAATAGAGTTGTCTTCCTTACTGGTAATTACACCACCACCATAATAACGGGTAGACTTAGTTCGGGTATCAAAATCTAGACGTCTGGTTTTTAATATTTGTGTTTCGTTAACTAGCGTAATGGTACCACGTAATTGCCCCAAGTGTTTCACTCCATCATAAATAAGCGAATCACCGGTCATGGTGGTTTTTTGCTGCTTGTCAACAATTTTTACATGACCAAAGGCCTTCATCATACTGGAATTTGCAAATGAAATTGCGCTATCACAGTACATTAGGGTTTTCCCTTGTTTAAATCGTACATTACCTACCAAAGTACGGGTGCCTTTTTTGGTGTCCATGGTTCCGCCCTTAGCACCCAATATTTTAATCTTGTTAGATTTTTGGGCCATAACCATTTGTGGTAAACTTAGGGTTACCAAAGTCAGGAGACTAATAATTGCTATGGAAAAAGCGTTGTTTTTCATTTTCTTAAAAAGGCGTACAAAAAAAGTGATTAAATTTCCATCTAATCACTTTTTTATTCTTTTTTATCATTTCCTATTCAAGAATAGTTTGATCTCTTACAATGGTTTTTTCTCTATCCGGACCAACTGACACAATAGAAATTGGCACATTTAGTTCTTTTTCTAAGAATTCCATGTAAGTAACCAATTCCGCAGGGAAATCAGCTTCACCTGAAAGATTTTGTAAGTCATCTTCCCATCCGTCAAATGATTGGTATACTGGAACCGCTTCGTTAGAAACAATATCATACGGGAAGTAATCAATTTGTTCACCTAAATAGTTGTAGTGAGTACATACCTTAATATTCTTAAAGCCACTTAACACATCTGCTTTAGTCATAATTAATTTCGTAACACCGTTTACCATGATTGCATATTTTAATGCCGGTAAATCAACCCAACCACATCTTCTTGGCCTTCCAGTAGTAGCCCCAAACTCATGACCGTTTTTAGCTAAATTGGCTCCGTCTTCGTCAAATAATTCCGTTGGGAATGGACCTGAACCAACACGTGTACAGTACGCTTTAAAGATTCCGAATACTTCACCAATTTTATTGGGAGCTAAGCCTAATCCCGTACAAGCACCAGCAGTAACCGTGTTAGAAGAAGTAACGTATGGATAAGAACCGAAATCAATATCTAATAAAGAACCTTGTGCGCCTTCGGCTAAAACTCTTTGGTTAGCATCTAATGCGTTGTTAACTAAGTGTTCTGAATCTACGAATGGAATTTCTTTCAAACGCTCCACACCCGCCATAAAGGCTTTTTCTAATCCATCTAAAGATGACAAATCAAAACCGTATTGCGATAAGATTTTTAAGTGCTTTTCTTTTAAAGCGTTGTACTTTTCTAAGAATTGATCACCTTCTGTATCACCTACACGTAAACCATTTCTACCGGTTTTGTCCATGTAAGTTGGGCCAATACCTTTTAATGTAGAACCAATTTTTGTTTTTCCTTTGGCTTGCTCAGAAGCTGCATCCAGTAATTTGTGCGTTGGAACAATTAAATGTGCTTTCCGAGAAACTTGTAGTACTGCGTTGATGTCTACATTAAACGGTTCTAAAGCCTCAATTTCACCTTTAAGAATAGCTGGGTCAATTACTACACCGTTACCAATTAGGTTGATTGACTCTTCTCTGAAAATTCCAGAAGGAATAGTGTGAAGAACGTGTTTTTTTCCGTCCCATTCTAGAGTATGACCTGCGTTTGGACCCCCTTGAAAACGAGCAATGATGTTATATTTTGGAGTTAAAAAGTCAACAATTTTTCCTTTTCCTTCATCTCCCCATTGAAGTCCTAATAATACGTCTGCTTGCATTTTGATTTATTATCAAATGTTTGAATTCTTATTTCTTGTCTTTGGCTGAAAAATCAGCGTATATATTGAGCGAATGGTGCAGTACTTCTACGCCAAATTGCTCGGCAATGCTATTTTTTATCATTTGAATTCGTGGATCACAAAACTCAATTACTTTACCCGTTTGTACGTCAATTAAATGATCATGTTGCTTGCTGGCAAAAGCTTTTTCAAATTGGGCTTGATTTTTACCAAATTGATGTTTTCTAATTAATCCGGAAGCCAATAAAAGTTCTATGGTGTTGTACAGGGTAGCTCTACTCACACGGTATTTTTTACTAGTCATTTGATTGTAAAGTGATTCTACATCAAAATGTCCCTCTTGACTGTAAATTTCATCGAGTATAGCAAAGCGTTCAGGCGTTTTTCTATGCCTGTTTTGCGCTAAAAATTGCGCAAATAGTTGTTTAACTTGTTCTTTTCTGTCCTCGCTTTCCATCGAAAAAAAAATGACGTGCAATAATATTGAATTCCTAGAGTATTATAAAGTTAATGTTCACTTAATTCTTTAAAGTTATTAATAGTTAATACACCCAATACCAAGGACAAGTTTTTAAAAACTTTAATTATAAATATTGGGTTATTAATGTGGCGTATTCTAAACCTGAGACTAAATTTGGGGCTTCATAATTTAATTCAAAACCTTTCTTCGATGAAAAATAATTTTTTAATTCTTGCCATCCTTTTTTCTACTTATTTAAATGCTCAAAACATTTCTATGGATTGGGGAGAACCTTTTAAAGACAAAACTGATTATGAAGATATCATAGGATTTCAAAACGAAACGCTTTATGTTGAATCTGATATGAAAGTGAACATTGGTATTCAGATAGTTCGAAAGCCTTGTATTACGGCCATTTCAGTGGAAAGTAAAAAGCCTATTTATTCGGAAGTAATAAAATTGCCTAAAACGGACGGGGTTAAGGTAGTGTTATTTGATATGGTCTTACTGAAAAATGGTCCTGTAGCTTTGGGGTATAGCCTTAAAAAAAATAGGGCCAAAGTGTATGCTTTTACCATTTCCTCTTTGGGTAAAATAGAAGGTGAGCCTATACTTTTGTTTGAGCAAGATGATGTAAATAAGGTTATTAATCCCAATATTTTTGTTGAATTCTCTAAAGACAAATCAAAGTTTATGCTAATCTATGCCAGACTTGATAAACAAATGGCGATGTACAAATCTGATCTGTTGGTTTTTGATAATGGTTTATCAAAAGTATCAGAAAGAAGAATGAACCGTGAGTTTAATTTGCAACGAAAGAACAAGGATTTATTTAACTTAAGTGTGTATTTAAATAATGATGGGAGCTATCTGTCTTGTGTGGAGGAAACCAAGTTTTTAGATGAAAAAATTCCTGAATATTCTTTTACCGTTACCTCTGTAAATGTTGATGGTGAGGAAACCGGAAATAAAACCGTTGGCTTTGAAGAACGTGGTATTTATAAACCTTATTTGTTCTTTTCAGATGATAAAGCAACTTTTCAAGTAGTTGGATTTTATTCAGATTTAAACGATGTGAAAATAAAATTTGGCGGATATACGGGGGTATACACTGCCACCCTAAGCACGGCAAATTTAGAGGTGTTAGACAAAACTATGAAGCCATTTTCTAAAGAATTATTAGCAAAAATTCATTCCGAAAAAGAAGTGGTGAAATCCATGAAAAAGGGAAAGGGTTTACCCATAGATGTTGGATACGAAGTAAATGGTGTTTATTCTACCTCAGATGGAGGCTACATAGTTCATGCTGAATTTTATAATATGGTGGAAACTTCAGAAAGACAAACCCATTATTTTGGAAATGTTATTGTTATAAAAATTGATGAATTCGGAAATGTGGTATGGGAAAACGTTCTTTATAAGGGACAGGTAGCAGTTTACTCTTATCCTCAAGTAACCAAAACTACGGTAGAAGAGAAACGATTTGCTACTTCTACTCATCCTGGAGCTGAGAATTATACCTATACCTATACTTATAAAACGGAGCGTTCAAGATCACCTCATACCGGATTGATAGATTTATTTATGGAGGTGGATAAGGAACCAAAAATGTATGATTTTTGGTCGTATGTTCCGTTTCATGTGGAAGACGAATTTATTATCATGTTTAACGATACCAAGGCTCATCCTGAAAATGATAAAAATCATAAAGTGGCGTTTTCTATGAAGAAATATCAAACTTACAAAGTGTCATTCGACATAATAACTGGGGATATGACCAAAGAGAACGTTAGTTATGAAATCATTCCTGAAGATGAGATTATTGAAGCTGGAGGTTCCTTGAAAATTTCAGAAAGTGAGGCTGTTTTAGTTTCCTACAAAAAAGGATTTAACCGTTTAGGAATCATCAAATTTTAGCATCCATTTAAATACTAATATTAGAATATTACTGTAAAAGTGAAGTTAATCACTATTTGAATTGCCAATTATTTAAATGTTATTGCTTACTGTTTTTACCGTTTTGGTTTCTTATCGAACTGATAATTGCAATAGGCCTTGCATCAAAAAAATCGAGGTTGTTATAAGTTAAATTGGTGATTAAATTAGGTTAAAATGAAATAAACTAATGGGTAAATCATTAGATAATGAGCAACATGGTGTAATTATTTAATGTCAAGGTAAGGCCTGTCTCTTATACACATCTCCGAGCCCACGAGACTCCTGAGCA
>CAJXPI010000052.1 GCA_913057875.1 uncultured Flavobacteriales bacterium | reverse complement strand
ACGAGATGCTCAGGAGTCTCGTGGGCTCGGAGATGTGTATAAGAGACAGAGATGGAAGAGGAAGGAGTGCATTTGGATTGCGATATGCTTCATGCTTTTTCTAAAAAATTAGCGGGTGAGATTTCCCGTATAGAAAAGGAAGTTTATGAAACTGCTGGAATGGAATTTAAAATTTCATCTCCTAAACAAGTGGGAGAGGTTCTATTTGACCATTTAAAAATTACGGATAAAGCAAAGAAGACCAAAACAGGACAGTATGCTACCGGGGAGGATGTTTTGCAAAAGTTAAAGTCAAAACACCCCATTGTGGAGCTTTTACTGGAATACAGAGAGGTAGTGAAATTAAAAAATACGTATGTTGATCCGCTTCCAGAATTAGTGAATGATAAAACGAAGAGGTTACATACTAGTTACAATCAGGTTGTTGCGGCTACGGGAAGATTGAGTTCAGATAAGCCAAATCTTCAAAATATTCCGATTAGAAGTGAACGTGGTAAAGAAATCAGAAAAGCATTTGTACCAAGAAATGACAATTACACGTTGATTGCGGCAGATTATTCGCAAATTGAGTTAAGAATTATTGCAGCCCTTTCTAAAGATGCCAATATGCTGGAAGCGTTTAGAAGTGGACAGGATATTCATGCTTCTACAGCAGCTAAGGTTTATGGAATTGCCATTGATGAGGTAACTCGTGAACAACGTTCACATGCTAAAATGGTGAATTTTGGAATTATTTATGGAATTTCAGCCTTTGGTTTATCTCAACGGTTGAATATTTCACGTAAGGAAGCCAAACAAATAATTGATAGTTATTTTGAGCAGTTTCCTAGCATTAAAACCTTTATGGATCAGTGCATTGCTGATGCAAGAGAAAAGGGATATGTGTCTACTATTTTAGGTAGAAAACGTTATTTACGCGACATTAATTCAGCAAATGCAGTAGTGCGGGGTTTTGCGGAAAGAAATGCAATCAACTCTCCTATTCAAGGATCGGCAGCAGACATGATTAAGTTAGCGATGATTAAGATTCAAAATTACCTGAAGAAATCAGGATTAAAAGCCAAAATGATTCTACAAGTACATGATGAACTGATATTTGACACGCCTAAAGAGGAAGCTGCTGATTTAATGGAAAAGGTAAAGGAAATTATGTCTGAGGCTATGAAAATAGATGTGCCAATGGATGTAGATGCAAACCTCGGAGATAACTGGTTACAAGCGCACTAAATTTTCTTCTTTAAATGGGTGTCAAGAGAAACTAAAATTCCTAATCCCCCATAAACCAGAATGGCAATTTTACTGGAATCGATAAAGGAATTAAAAAGGCCGTGCGTATAAAAAGTGACGATTCCAAGTAGAATTCCTAGGATCAATGTTTTGTGATTGGAAGAAACTTGGGAGGAATAAAAGAGCCTAACTGCAGTGGTAAAGCTGAAATAAACGCAACTAATAAAAATCAGAAAGCCGGGAAAACCCATCTCTGAAAGCGTCATCAAATACTCTGAGTGAGCGTTACCATTATCACCATGATGCGTACTAATGCGTGTCATGTGTTGTGGGTGTTGGTACTGATGATAAACAAATTGATAGGTGCCAGGACCCGTACCTGTAAGGGGATGCTTTTCAAACATTCGGTAAGCACATATCCATCTATTAATACGCTCTAAATTGGATGCGTCATTTTGCAGATTGGTTACAGAGGCGAAATGAGATGAAATCTCGTCATCGTATTTCGTGTTGTTTCGTTCAAGTGTATCAAAAAGTGGCTGGAAGAAAATGAATAGCGCAAATACTCCTGCAACTAAAATGTAACCGAACTGTTTAAGGCTGGTTTTACATTTCATAAGGAAATAGAGCAAAACGGCAATCAAAAAACTCAACCACGCTGCCCTTGAGTAGGAAATAATAAAAGCGATTCCTAGAATTCCTGTTCCGTAGAGATAGCGCCAATTTAGTTGTTTATTTTTCCAAATACTTAAAATAAAATAAGGGAGCAAAAATGTTGCACAAGCAGCGTAAATAGTATGTTCATCAAAAAAGGGGAGGCTCACCTGAATACTAGTTTTATAACCAATTCCCAGTTGAATGTGTTGGTACGTGGTGGTAATGAATGGAATAATAAACCCAATAGTATAGAGCGTAAATAGCCAGCTTTCTCTTTTAGATTGTTTTAAGAATTGAGGAAGCGCATAAAAGAATATCGTGATATATAAAAACTTAAGGATGAAACGCTTTATTGAAATGGTGAAATCATCCGATAGCAGGGTCGTAATAAATGTCCATGTGATATCCAATAGTAATAGGTAAGAAATAGGATGCGTAAGGAGTTTGAAGGAAATTCGCATCCCTGAAAGAAGTTTTAAAAAGATAACTCCGAAAAGAACAGGTAATAGTATTTCATTGGGAATGCCGATTCTAAATCCAGATGGGGCAATAAAATTGATACTAATAGGAGTGGATATAATTAATAAGAAAAATAGGTGAGAAATATTTGAGGAAATTCCGATACCAACGGCCACCGCAAGGAGTAATAATGCCATATTGGGATAACCGAAAACACCCAATAAAAACGAAATCAGAACACATGTTCCGGCAATAACATAAAGGATGTTATTCTGGAAATTTAACTTCATTATTGGTTAGAGTTCATGTTCGAAATCTGTTTTTTTAGGGAATAAAAAACAATCCCAAATACCAGTCCAACCAATAAGCCTATCAATCCATTAATACTCAGAGAAGGAAATGTTTTTTTATCGTCTACTTGAGCTTTCATTACTGTATATATTTTGGGGAAAGGTAGGTTCAGCTTCTCTTCTGCAGTGATTAGGTCAGATTGGAACCTGTTTAAAATACCAAGCTGCATATAATATTCAGAAATTAGTTTTTCCAATTGAATGGATGAGTTTTTTGCAATAGCCGATTCGATAATAGCATCCCCGTATAGGTGGTGACCATTTTCTCTTCGTTTCTCAATTTGTGCTTTCGTGTTTTCTGATAAATACCCCATCCTCTCCTGCGAAGAGGATTGGTTAATGATTAAAAGTAGGCTATCCACAATTTTCTGTTGGGGCTTAATTTTTGGTCTTAGATCTTTTACCCAGATCTCCGTATTTTCCAAAAAAATATTTCTTCTAATGGTATCTACATAAGATATCATGTGGTTAACCACATCTGCAGCTAATTCTGGACTTTTAAGTGAAGCATGGATTTCTACTGACAAGTATTTCGTATGATTAATGGTTATATCTTTTTTGAAACTCTTGTTTAGTTTATTTACCCAATTAGGTTTAAGTGTGTCTAATTCATAATACGTTTTCAGTTTAAAGCGTTTTATCATTTCATTTTGCATGGTTTGTGATTCGAGTAACTGAATTAGCCTATCGGTATGTATTTGATATCCAAACCCCGGGTCGTTTACCACATTTTTCATTTCATTTGACTTGGTAGGATAAACGACTCCAACGGCAGAATATTTTTTATCCATGGTTAGAGAAACTACTAGCGATAATAAAGAAAACACCAATGCAATTGCTAGAATCTGCTTGTAGTAATTATGGAGTGTATGTAGTAAGTTGATGTTGGCTTGGTCTTCGTTCAAAGCAGAATATTTTTAGTAGAATTGATTCAATAAAAAACGAAGATAAGTCATCAATTGTTATCGTAAATCAACATTATTATAAGTTTAAATATTTGGTCCTTATTTTTTAATATTCAGTCGTTTACTTATGTTTGCCACACCACGTACTAATTTAAAACAACAAAAATGAAATATCTAATACGCTTACTACCACTAATTTGCGTTTCCCTAATTTCTCAATTTTCTTATGCTCAACTGCCGTATCTGGAAGATTTTTCAAGTAATGCGGGTAAAGGAGTAATTAATGGTGTTTATGATACTACAGGTATGGATTGGTCTATTGATGCATCTGGAGGTACCTTTACTGCATCAACCGATTATTTTAAAATTAACGGTGGGGTTTTTGAAGCCCAAGATGTGGATGGAGAAATGATTTGGACTAGTCCCATCATAGATATTTCAAGTGCTTCGTTTGTTGACGTGAGTGTGGATGTGGCTGAAACGGGTGATGCGGAATCCGATGATTACGTCAAAGTGTATTACTCTTTAGATGGAGGAGGCGAAACTCTGTTCACTTATAACGGTGAGAACACAAATGATTTTACTTCCGCTACAGCCAAACATTTTTACTTGTCAGGGTCAAATTTGCAAATTATTGTAAGAGTAAGTAATAACACGGGTACTGAACAACACAGTTTTGACAATGTCTCTATTAGTTCTGCTACTTATGTTTCTCCTACAGCGGGTGATATTGTAATTTCAGAATTTGCTAGACATAGTACCTCAACCTACGGATATGTGGAAATTTATAACACCACATCTTCTCATATTGATTTGGCTAATTTGAAAGTAGTATCAGATGGGTCTAATGATACCGTGTATGATTTTGGAACCGACTTTACGGGTAACACTTATGTAAGAGCAAATGGATTTTTAATTTTAAATCGTTCTGCTACGCAAGCTTCTTTTGAGAGTAATTGGACTTCTGCTACGGGTACTACTGTTAGTTTAGGTGAGGATGTAGTTTATTTTCAAACGGGTGAAAATTCATTTGGAAATAAAAATCAGTATAAATTACGTTCTGGAGGAACAGCTGATACGGATGACGGTACTCTTTTAGATGAAAGTACAGTTAAACCCTCTGCCCTAGGCAAAAGAGTTTATCAAATGCCATTAGGTTATTGGACTAACAATGAAGATGATCACACCAGTTCTACTCCAGGTTATTTAGGAACATATGAAAACGTGGGTAATGTAAAATTGGCATACGCAGATGGGGCATGGCAAGCTGCTACAGGTTATGCCCATAGTGCTCCTTCTTCTTCAACAGGATCTGCGGAGGCGTTGATTTTAAGAGGGCAAGCCACATTTACAGATGGTGCAGTACTAGATAAACTAAGCATTTTAAAAGATGCAGGTACCAGTATTGGTAACGAAGATATTACAATTACAACTAGTTTGTTTATTGATCATGATGCTTCACTTGCGGTTACTGGAACTGGTAGCGTTACGTGTTCTGGTTCTATTACACTTAGAAAGGAAGGTCACAACTTATCTACCGATTATAATGTTTGGGGCTCTCCTTTCTCATCGGATTTGGATATGGAAACCGTTTTTACGAATCATTATAATTGTGATTTTTATGCTTTTGAAGCTTCTACTCAATCATGGAAATATGATGAAACTATTGGAGAGAACTTAAATTGTAATGGAAATTTATATGCTGTTTCTGCTGCTTTGGCAATTTCAACTACTGATTCTGAAGGTGATCCTGATGGGGATTTTGATGTAGGTAGAGGTTATTTTATTGCTGGTCATAGCAGTAATACCATTGATTTTTCGGTAGCTTCAGGAGGAACTTTAAATAATGGAGATATTTCCGTTCAAATTTTTGGAAGCTCCACTACTCCAACAGATGGGTCTAACGATTGGAATTTAATTAGTAATCCATACCCTTCTTCCATTTCTGTAGAGGATTTTCTTACAGAGAATTCTGGTACTGGAAAACTAAGTAATGCCGTGTATTTATATAATCCAGGAAATAGCTTAAATATCGCTACTTCTTATGATACCTATAACAAAAGCCATACTGCTCAGTACATTGCATCTGGACAAGGGTTTTATGTTGATGGAAATACTACTACAGATGGAAAAGCATACGACATTACATTTAAAAATAGTATGCGTCACCATACCGATAATGACTTTAGAAGTGCTTTATCGTACTTTGGAGTGTACTTGGATGTAGTAGATGAAAACGGAGAAAACGACCCGACAAGAATCTATTTTGATTACGATTCAGAAGATGGAATAGATGCCAACTTTGATGCTTTGAAATTACCTAATGGTGATTTTAACTTCTGTTCTAAAGTAGATGATAAAAAGCTAGTTTTTAATGGGTTTAGCGAATTAACTAATGAAAATAGAATCATTCCATTATACTTTCAAACATACCAAACGTCAGTGTATACCATTGAATTAGATTCATTAGTAGGCTCTTTTAAAGATAAGGATGTTTTATTGGAAGACAGATACATGCGTTCTTTTCACAATCTAAAACAAAAGGGATATGCTTTTTCTAGTAATCCAAAAGAATGGGCAAATAGATTTTATCTTCACATTATTGCCAAAAAATCAAACAACTCTTCTGGAAACACAGGTTCTGGATCTACAGATTCTACGGGTAACGTAACGAGTATTGATGAGTTGCAAGCTGAATTATTAAAAGTGTTTGTTTCTAACGAAGAATTGGTAGTTAGCTTAATATCTAACGAAGATCAAATTTCTCAAGTTGAAGTTATTAGTGCAAATGGAAACTCTGTTGTTTCGAAAAGCGTGAATGAAAGCGTTGTGAAATTTGATGTGTCTCAATTCTCTAAAGGAATATATTTTGTGAAATCGCAATTATCAAATGGAAATATTGAGGTGAATCAAGTGGTTATTCCCTAAGTTTAACCCCATTTATTGAAAAAAATTTAAAGGCTCCAATCGGAGCCTTTTTTGTGTGTATAAAATTTCAAAATCAAATTTTAAAGCATAGCCCATTTAACTACATTTGGGACATGCGTAATGTGTTCTTTATTGCCTTAATTCTAGGCTTATTTTCAGGTTCTTCCATAGCTCAAAAAAATGGTATTCCGTTAAATGGTGTTTATTCTCCAACTCATACCGTGTATGCGTTTACCAATGCTCACTTGGTAATTTCGGCCAATCAAGAAATAGAAAATGGAACGCTAGTCATTCAAGACGGAAAAGTGCTAAATGCGGGTGCTGGAATTGAAGTCCCGGTAAATGCGGTGGTACTGGATGTAAATGGAAAATACATTTACCCATCGTTTATTGATTTAACCAGTACGTACGGAATGCCAGATGTGGCTAAAAGAAAGCATACCCCTAGACCTGAGTTTGTTTCTACCAATAACGGAACTACCTACTGGAATGATGCCATTCATCCGCAATTGAATGCTAGAGATCAATTTACACCAGATTCTAAAACGGCTCAAGATCTTCGAAAATTGGGGTTTGGAACCGTAGTGAGTCATCAAGTGAATGGCGTGATGCAAGGAACTGGAGTAGTAGTTTCTTTAACCGATCAGATGACACCTGAAACCGTAATAAAAGATCAAGGCGCAGCTTTTTACGGATACGGAAAGGGGAATTCTTCTCAAGTTTACCCCACTTCTTTAATGGGGTCTATTGCTTTATATCGTCAAGCTATGTATGATGCCAAATGGTATGCAGATACTGAAGAAAAGCCTAAGAACTATTCTCTACAAGCCATAAACAATCAAAAAGAAATGCCGCATATTATGCATGGAGGTAACTACCAATACATCTTGCGTACGGCAAAATTGGATACTGAATTTGAAGTGCCCTTTATTACTTTGGGGGGTGGCGATGAATACAAGCGGGTAGCTTTAATTAAAGAATCGGGCGCACAATTAATATTGCCTTTAAGATTCCCAAAACCATTTGATGTTAGCGACCCATTAGACGCAGAATATGTGCCGTATTCAGATATGAAACATTGGGAATTGGCGCCAACTAATCTAGCGGTAATGTATCAAAACGAAATTCCATTTGCCATTACGTCTTACCGTTCTGAAAAGGAGTTTTGGAATAATTTGCGATTAGCCATCCAGTATGGACTTCCAGTAAATAAAGCCTTAGAAGCTTTAACCGTTACACCCTCTTCTTATTTACAAATGGAAGAAAGCTTAGGAACCTTAGAAGCAGGTAAATGGGCCAATTTCTTTATCAGTGATGCAGATGTTTTTACTGGAAACGGTAGAATTCTTGAAAACTGGACGGTAGGGCAACGAAACGTGATTAATAACGCCATGGAAATGAATCCAACCGGAAGTTATAACATGAATTTTGGAGGGGTTTTATACCAGCTTAATATTACTGAAAGCAAAAAAGGATACGCCATCACCACTACCTTGGGTGGAACGGAAGAAAAACCTCAAAATGGAAAAATTACGGTGGAGAATGATTTGGTAAATATCCATTTTGAAAAAGGTTCGCCAAAGAAACCCGGCCCAATTAGAATGGTGGGTAAAATCAACTTTAAAGGAAAAATTATTGACGGGAAAGCCCAAGATGCTAAGGGCAATTGGAGCGAATGGACTGCCATTAAACAACGATCTATTTCGCACACCACTTTTGGCGATAGTGTAAAACTGAAAGAAGTGGATGGGAAAGTGCTCTTCCCGAACATGGCTTTTGGAGATACTGCAGTACCCGAAGCAAAAAACTATTTCATTAAGAATGTGGTGGTGTGGACATGTGATTCTACCGGAAAATTAAAAGGGTCGGTAGCTATTGCCAATGGTAAAATTGAGGCTGTAGGTAAGCGAATCGAGAATCCCGGTTATGAAGTTATTGATGGTACTGGAATGCATTTATCGCCAGGAATTATTGATGAGCATTCGCATATTGCTATTCATAGAGGCGTAAATGAAGGAGGTCAAAACAATACAGCTGAGGTTAGAATTGGCGATGTAATTAATTCAGATGATATTAATATTTACCGCCAATTATCTGGTGGTGTTACCACGGTGCAATTGCTTCACGGTTCTGCCAACCCAATTGGTGGACAGGCGCAAATTATTAAGTTACGTTGGGGACAAGGACCGGAGCAATTAAAAATCGATTCGGAAGCGAAATCTATGAAGTTTGCTTTGGGTGAAAACGTTAAACAATCTAATTCTGATCGCAGAAACAGCATTCGTTTTCCGCAAACCCGAATGGGCGTGGAGCAAGTCTATGTAGATGCGTTTAACCGAGCCAAAGCGTATCAAAAAGAATGGGCATCGTTTAATGGAGCTACCAAAAAACAGCTCAAAACCATGAAGACCCCAAGACGAGATTTAGAGTTAGATGCTTTGGTAGAGGTATTGGAAGACAAACGATTTATTACCTGTCATTCGTACATTCAGTCTGAAATTACCATGTTGATGAACGTGGCTGATAGCATGGGTTTCCGTATCAATACTTTTACTCACATACTGGAAGGCTACAAAGTGGCTGATAAAATGAAAAAGCACGGAGCGTATGCTTCTACGTTTGCGGATTGGTGGGCGTATAAGTTTGAGGTGAATGATGCTATTCCGTACAATGCGGCTATTTTAACCAAACAGGGAGTGTTGACGGCAATCAATTCAGACGATGCGGAAATGGGTAGACGTTTAAATCAAGAAGCGGCTAAAACCATTAAATACGGAGGAATGACTGAAGTAGAAGCCTTGAAAATGGTGACCATTAATCCGGCTAAAATGCTGCATATTGACAATAAGGTAGGAAGTATTACGGTGGGTAAAGATGCCGATTTGGTGTTGTGGACAGACAATCCATTAACGGTGTATGCGCGACCCAAAATGGTGATGATTGATGGAACCATTTATTTCAGTGAAGAAAAGGATGCGCAATTGCAAGAAGCCATGAAGCTAGACCGTCAGCGTTTAATTCAGTTAATGATGGAGGCTAAAAATAATGGGGTCTCTACCCGTAAGGTGAAACATAGCAAACAGCATTTGTACCATTGCGATACGTACGAAGATGAATGTGACTTTTAATAACACTACCATGAAGAGATTTAGAATGAAAAATACAAGGAAGATGGTGTTGCTAACGGTGGCATTGAGTTGGGTTACTGGAAACGTATTCAGTCAAGTTCCTGCTCCGGTAATGAAATATCCTAACAAGGTACTGGTTTTGGGTGGAGTGGCTCATTTAGGAACGGGTGAGGTGGTTGAAAATAGTGCCATTGCTATTGAAAACGGGTTGTTCACTTTTGTGAAAAATCAAATGCGTAAGCGTGTAAGTGTTGATGAGTACGATACCGTAATTTACTTGAATGGGGAACATGTGTATCCAGGGTTTATTAATACCGACAATACTTTAGGAATTACGGAAATTGATGCTTTGCGCCAAACCCGTGATTTTGATGAGGTGGGTAAATTCAATCCGAATGTACGTACAGCTATTGCCTACAATCCGGAGTCTAAAATTATTCATACGGTAAGAAACAACGGAGTTTTAACTACCCAGGTAGTTCCTAGAGGCGGGGTGATTTCTGGAGCTTCCTCTATTATGAAATTAGACGCTTGGAATTATGAAGATGCCGCATTGAAAATGGTAGATGGTTTTCATTTAAACTGGCCAAAACGTTTTAGTCAGAGTGGACCGTGGTATGCCGCTCAAGGCATGAAAAAATCTAAAAATACCGAAGAAAGAATTTTAGAAATCGGAGCCTATTTTCAATCGGCAAAAGCGTATACCCAAACCGGTGATGCTGAAGTGAATTTGGAGTTTGAAGCCATGCGTTCGCTTTTTAGAGGAACCACTACGTTGTATGTGCATTGCAATATGTCGAAAGAAATCATGCAAGTCATTCAGTTCAAAAAGAAGTTAGGAATTAAACATGTGGTAATTGTGGGTGGTTACGATGCGGGTTTATTAACCAACGAAATCAAAGAAGCTAATATTAGCTTGATTTTAAGAAAGGTGCATTCATTACCTGTTCGCATAGATGAAGACCCTAGATATCCATATAAGTTACCGGCTATTTTGCAAAATGCCGGAGTAACGTTTTGTTTAGGAACCTCAGGCGATATGGAAGCAATGAACGCTAGAAACCTTCCTTTTTTAGCGGGTGAATCTGTGGGTTATGGAATGAGCAAAGAAGATGCGCTTAAATCCATTACTTTAAACGCAGCAAAGGTATTGCGCATTGACGATCGTTTAGGTTCTCTAGAAGCCGGAAAACAAGCTACATTCATTATTTCTACCGGTGATGTACTGGATATGAAAACAAGCATGATTACCATGGCCTGGATTCAAGGTCGCCCTATTGTGTTAGATGACACTCAAAAGCAGTTGTACAGAAAGTATTCTGGGAAGTATGCGGTAGGGAATTAGGTTGAAAAGAAAGTAAGTAAGCTTCTAAGTTCTTATTTTACATCAATCCCCCTAATCCGTCCTGCGTCAGGATTTGTGAATGACATGCTTCCGCAAATCATTTTGAATTTTCTGTGAAAATTCCCCCTTGGAGGAGGGAGAAAATGCAAGGTGTTTTCAAAGTGGTTGCGGCAGCAACCTATATCTCATTGAACATTTAATGAAGCTTATGGGTGGCTGAATTTTGGTATTTGGAGGTACGACCGACAGGGGGATTGATAGCGTTAAGGATAGCAGTGATACCCAGGAGTGAGGAACGAACGAGGAGTAAAACGGAAAGCCTGACCGTGGTTTTGCTTTGTGAGGATTCCGATCAAAGCGAAAACAGGGTAACGCCCAAAAACAAAAAAGCCTCGATCACTTAGGTAACCGAGGCTTCTTAATTTTATGATAAATGCTTAGTCAGCTAATGATGCTGATAAGTACTCTCTATTCATTCTAGCAATGTTGTCTAGTGAAATTCCTTTCGGACATTCTACCTCACATGCTCCGGTGTTGGTACAGTTACCAAAACCTTCTTCATCCATTACTCTTACCATGTTTTTTACACGATCAGCTGCTTCTACTTTACCTTGTGGTAACAAAGCAAATTGAGAAACTTTAGCCGATAAGAATAACATAGCTGAAGCATTTTTACACGTAGCAATACATGCACCACAACCAATACAAGTGGCCGCATCAAATGCCGCATCCGCATCAGCCTTTGGAATTGGAAGTGCGTTTGCATCTTGCGTATTACCTGAAGTATTTACAGACACGTAACCACCCGCTTGCTGGATTTTATCCATACTTGAGCGGTCTACTACCAAATCTTTAATTACCGGCATTGCAGTAGCTCTAAATGGCTCTATATAGATAGTGTCACCATCGTTAAAAGAACGCATGTGTAATTGACAAGTGGTAATTTGATCACCCGGTCCGTGTGCTTCACCGTTAATAAATAAAGAACACATTCCACAAATACCTTCACGACAATCGTGATCGAAAACTACTGGCTCTTGCCCTTTCTCCACTAATTGTTCGTTCAATACATCTAACATCTCTAGAAAAGAAGAGTCAGGTGAAATACCCGTAACATTGTAATCTACTAACTCACCTTTTGAATTAGCATCTGCTTGACGCCAAATTTTCAATAGTAAGTCCATATCTTTATTGCTTGACATAATCTATGATTTTATCCCTCTAGAGAGGATTATTTATAACTTCTTTGTTTTAATTCGATATCGTTGAACTCTAACTCTTCTTTATGAAGAACAGCATCCGCTGGTTCGCCTTTATATTCCCATGCAGAAACATAAGCGTAATCTTTATCGTTACGTAAAGCTTCTCCTTCTTCTGTTTGAGATTCTTCACGGAAGTGACCACCACAAGACTCATTACGATCTAATGCATCTTTAGCAAATAACTCACCTAATTCTAGGAAGTCAGCAACTCTACCTGCTTTTTCAAGTTCAGCATTCATACTATTGGCGGTACCTGGAATTTTAACATCTTTCCAGAATTCTTCACGAATAGATTTGATTTCAGCCATAGCTTCTTTCAATCCTTCTACGTTACGTGCCATACCTACGTTATCCCACATTATTTTTCCTAAACGTTTGTGGAAATGATCCACAGATTTAGTTCCTTTAATGTTCATCATTTTATTGATGGTATCGGTCACGTTTTTCTCAGCTGCATCAAATTCTGGCGAATCTGTAGGAATAGTTCCTGTACGGATTTCGTTAGCTAGGTAATCACCAATAGTGTAAGGCAATACAAAATATCCATCAGCTAAACCTTGCATCAATGCAGAAGCACCTAGTCTGTTTGCTCCGTGGTCAGAGAAGTTAGCCTCTCCTGCTGCGTAACAACCAGGAATGGTAGTTTGTAGGTTGTAATCCACCCAAATTCCACCCATAGTGTAATGCACTGCTGGGTAAATCATCATTGGAGTCATGTATGGATTCTCATCTACAATCTTCTCATACATTTGGAAAAGGTTACCGTATTTTGATTTGATAACTTCTCTACCTAATTCTAATATTTTTTCTTCAGATGGATTATGCAATCCAGAAACATGTGCCTTTTCTTTTCCGTAACGAACAAATGCTGCTGCGAAATCTAAGTATACCGCTTCTCCAGTAGCATTTACACCAAAACCAGCATCACAACGCTCTTTTGCGGCTCTTGAAGCCACATCACGTGGTACTAAGTTACCAAATGCAGGATATCTTCTTTCTAAGTAATAATCTCTATCTGCTTCGGCTAATTGCGTTGGCTTTAGAGTTCCGTTACGGATAGCATCCACATCTTTTTTATGCTTTGGCACCCAAATTCTACCATCGTTACGTAACGACTCCGACATCAATGTTAACTTAGATTGGTGATCACCAGATCTAGGAATACATGTGGGGTGAATCTGCGTGTAACAAGGATTAGCAAAATAAGCTCCCTTTTTGTGAATTTTCCAAGCTGCAGTTACGTTAGAACCCATAGCGTTGGTAGATAAAAAGAATACGTTTCCGTAACCACCAGTAGCAATAACTACAGCGTGAGCAGAGTGACGTTCAATTTTACCGGTAATTAAATCACGTGCAATAATTCCTCTTGCTTTACCATCTACAATAACAACGTCTAACATTTCGTGACGGTTATGCATGGCAATTTTACCTTTTGCAATTTGACGGTTCATTGCCGAATAAGCCCCTAATAAAAGTTGCTGACCTGTTTGACCTTTTGCGTAGAATGTACGAGAAACCAATACCCCACCAAAAGAACGGTTATCTAAAAGACCTCCGTAATCACGAGCAAAAGGAACACCTTGAGCCACACATTGGTCAATAATAGAAGCCGATACTTCAGCTAAACGATAAACGTTAGCCTCACGTGCACGGTAATCACCACCTTTTACGGTATCGTAAAATAGACGGTAAGTAGAATCACCATCATTCTGGTAATTTTTTGCTGCGTTAATACCCCCTTGAGCCGCAATAGAATGCGCACGTCTTGGAGAATCTTGGTAAGCAAATGCTTTTACATTGTAGCCCATTTCTGCTAAAGAAGCAGAAGCAGCACCTCCGGCTAATCCAGTACCTACAACGATTACATCAATTAACCTTTTGTTAGCTGGATTTACCAGATTAATATTATTCTTATGATTGGTCCATTTGTCTTTAATAGGACCTGCTGGAATTTTTGAATCTAACTTTGACATAATCTTATTATTGAGCTGGATTTAAGAAGAAATAGATAGCGATTGCTGAAAATCCGATAGCGATGATTGCACTAAATACGGTTCCTACGGTTTGCATTAAACCTTTCCAATTGCTGTTTTTCCAACCTGCGGATTGAAATGCCGATTGAAAACCGTGGTTTAAGTGAATTCCTAAAGCGATAAAAGCTAGAACGTAAATGACTACGTAATACCAAGTGGTAAATAAGCTAGAAACTAATAAGAAGTCATTATGAAGTACAACTCCGTCAAGCGTATAGGTACCAATGTTTTCAGTAAACTTCATTTCGTAAAAGAAATTACGCATGTGAAGAATTAAGAAAACCAAAACAAGACCACCAGAAATGATCATGTTTCTTGATGACCAGCTTGAATTAGCGGCTGCATTTTCATAGGCATAACCTACAGAACGAGCTGCTTTATTTTGCATGGTTAATTTAATTCCCATAATAATGTGAACCAAGAAACCGGCAGCTAAAACGTACTGCATTACTTGAATTAATGGATTAGTTGCCATGAAGTGTGTGGCCTGGTTGAACGCGTCTTTGCCTGCAAACATCACTAGGTTAACTCCTAGGTGTACTAATAAGAAGGTAATTAGGAACAAGCCCGTAATTGCCATCCAAAATTTTCGTGCCACTGACGAATTAAAAAAACCTTTAAGAGGACTCATTTTGAAAACATTTTAGTTTAAAATATACTTCCGCAAATGTAGTCAATTCGTGATTTTAGAAGGTTCTATGGGCAGACTTAAAAAACGGCCTAATTAATTTAGAATGGTTCTAAATAATTGCAATCTGAGTGTTTATAGGGTCTAGATATGAGTCAAATTAAAAAAATTAATACGGTTCAATTAAATTGCAATAATGGTATTGAGGTTATTAGGTTGCAAATCAGATTATTCACGTGTCATAAATTGCATTATGCTGCAAATAATAAACCTAATAAAATGAATGTTCCTACGATAAGTATTAATGTTATTACAACCATAGAAATTCCAACGGTAGCTGCTGCTTTGTTGTCATTTTTTGATTTCAATAATTGAGAGTGAGAAGCAACCAAAGAATTTTTATTAGGTTTTGGTAAAGCAATTCCTACGATAAATGCGGAGAGCCCAAGTATTGCCAATGGTAAAATTCCTGCTCCCAAAAGGGCAACCCCTATACCTCCAAATATTAAAAGGTTTCGTAAACCCCTCCGGTATTTCTTCTTTTGCCCGGAAGAGTTAATGAAATAATTGTCTTCCACTTCTTGTGGGGTTAGGGTTACTTGTGTGTCAATTTGGGTAGGAATATAGGCAAGGTCTGGGTTAAAGGTGATCACACTTAATTGTACTGGATTTCGGTTTGAAGTGGTTGGAAAACTGGCTTTAGGAAGTGGGTATTTATCCCCAAACTGATCATAGTTAATTTTTTCATAGGTATATAATTCACCTATATTTTGTATTGTAGATTTTTTAGAGAATGTTGGTGTGGAATTCTTTGATTGCTTCGAATCAGTCTTCTTTTTCTGATGATGCCAATGGATATGATACCCCGAAGAATATTTTCTTTTTTGAACCTTACATCTGTCTCTTATACACATCTGACGCTGCCGACGATCTAC
>CAJXPI010000051.1 GCA_913057875.1 uncultured Flavobacteriales bacterium | reverse complement strand
GAGATGCTCAGGAGTCTCGTGGGCTCGGAGATGTGTATAAGAGACAGCTATTTGGTATTTTATTTTTTTTCAAAAAAGAATTTAAAGTACTGAATGCGCAATAGGTTGAGTAATAATTAAAAAGCCTTCTCATCCATTTTTAAATACCTAGTTAACTTAAATCTATGTTAAGTTGAATTAGAAGTTAAAAAAAATGACCAAATACCGAAAGCTCCCCCCCCTGTAAATTGCTGATATTTGGCGCTTTACAAAACACAAGAATGCTAAACTTTTAAATAACCTCTTATGGCCCGCACCATGATTTCTGTACTAACCGAAGACCCTTGGTTATCTGATAGAGTGAAACATATTTTTAAATCTGTTCAATTTTTAGTGGGGTACGCTGGCGAAGATGAACAAACTCTGCTAAAATTCATAGAAGCAAATACCTTAGCCAATCATATTCTTTTTGTAAAACCCACTACTCGTTATCTACTGGCTCATAATGAGCGATACCTACAAATAAAAAGCAAAATAAATATTTTAATAATAGGCCCTCCGTTACAAGAAGAACTTAAACCAATTATACACCGAACCAATATTAGCGGATACGTCACTATAGATTCTATCACTCCACTTACCGCACCTAAAATGGTGAATCAAATCGCTCAAAAGGGTTATTATTCCAATGACCAAATAATGGAGTCTATTTGGTTAAAAAAACCCAAAGGAACTCAAGAGTATGCCATGCCCACTTTCACCTCAAGAGAACAACAAGTTTTAGATTTAATCTGTCACGGATTTTCCAGCAATGATGCAGCTGAAATATTAAATTGCTCGGTTTCAAACATTCATAACCACCTTATTAGAATAAAACAAAAATCTTTAGTCTCAAGCAGTTTAGAGTTAGTAGCAATTTCTGTGGCTAATAAATGGGTGCAATTATCTAGAGAGAAATTTAAACGGCACAACCCGTTTGTTTTGAATTTTACGCATCCAACTAATTAGCCTTGTGGTAGATTTACCACAACAAAAGATGGCTATCTATAGCCTATAATCAGCAAACCCCTGTTTTTTATTTCAAAAAATAAATTCAAAATGTGATAAATGTACCACAACCCTAATTTAACTGGGTTTTAAACCTTTATACTCGGCAATAATGCCTTTTTTAACTTAATTAATTATTATGAAAAATCTTAAGTATTTATTATTAACCCTGTTGCTCTCGTCTTATGCGGGTATGAGTTTTGGGCAAATCAATAATTACTCCTATTTTGATATGGAGGTAGTTTTATCAACTAGTCTCACAGAACTGCAATTGAACCAACAAACAGCAAGCTTAAGAAGCAATGCAGAATTTAACAACAATGAATTTGAAAAACATGAAGTTTCTTTTGATGATGAAGATGTTAATGCTAACCGTTTTGTTATTAGAGGTTCTAGCAACTATAAGAATGCGATAGCCCTATTAAATGCAAATTCCTTAATTCAAAATGTAAAAACCACCTTCGTGCTTAAGGTAGCAACAAATAATGCCCAAATCTCTGTTTCAGCTTTAAATGCTGCGGCATCAGGTATTTTTACAAATCCAATGTTTCAAGGCCAACAGTTTGTTAAGGCAGCCGAAAATGTAGCTGCTTTAGATGGTTATTTCAGAATCACCGTTGAAGGTGCGGGGATAGAAGATCCAATAAATGATGCGATAACTGTTCTTGAAAATACCGATTTGTTTTCTTCTGTAAATTATTATGGAATATCAAGAATGTTATCCAATTGCAGTACTTCACACTTGCCAAATGATTACCATTTAAACCAACAAGCAGCGTTAGATGTTATTAATGTTAGATGTGCTTGGGGTTTAACGACCGGGAATTCTAATATTGTATTAGGTCTTGTTGATGGAGGTATTCGTGAAACTCATGAGGATCTTGTGAATAAAATTGTACACAATAATGGGTACCATATAACAGATGCGCACGGTACAATGGTTTCAAGCATAATGGCGGCTGAAACTAATAATAATCTCGGAATTTCCAGTGTTGGTTATAGCTCAAGCATTGCATTTGAATCTGGTAGTAATTCTAATGGTTATATTGATGGGGCAATTCATAATTTGGTAGCGGCAGGGGCGAAAGTAATTAATGTCAGCCTTACGGGTACAAACCTATCAAAGACTGAAGCTCAACAAATTATTGATCAAGGTGTTACTCTCGTATTATCTGCAGGTAACAAACCTTGGAGTGTTTATCATAGCAATATAGCAGATATCCCAGGGGTAATTGTAGTGAGTGGAATGAGCCCTGTAGACCTGAAGGCGGCAACTTCAAATCACGCGAGAAACCAATTTGTTGATTTCTGTGCCCCGAGTGTAGCAATGTATGGTGCGTATTCAGGAAGTGATTCCGATTATAATACAGACTGGGGTACTTCTTACGCGTCCCCGGTTGTATCAGGGATTATTGGTTTAATGTTAGATGCCAATCCTTGTTTAAAGCCAGCGATGATTGAGAATATTTTGAAAAATACCACTAGTCCTTTAGCTGATGCCTCTTCTTACCCAGGGCTGGTAGGGACTGGTTATGTTGATGCATATGAAGCGGTAAGGGTAGCTCAGGAAATGAACTCACCTACCTTAGACTTATTTACAAAGGACAGACCAGAAGATTTTGGAAAGGAACCCAATGCTTACCATTGGCAAGCAGATTACGATGAGAGTCCAGATATTTGGGTGAGAAACCAGGCTGATGGCTTTACAAACCAGGTGCATCAAAATCCAATATATTTTGCGAGTTCACCTACAACCCTACATGTATATGTAAGAGTCCATAATAAAAGTTGTCAAAACTCAAATGGAACGGAAGAATTGAGTTTGTATTGGAGTAAATCCTCAGGCTGGGCCTCATGGCCAGATAATTGGGATGGTTCCTCACCAACCGTTGGGGATAAAATTGGAACAGTTACTTTACCCGTAATTGGAGGTGGTGAATCTGAGATTGTTGAATTAGTATGGAACCCCATTTCACCAATGATTTTTGATAATTGGAATACCTGTTTACTTACGCAATTAACAAATGTAAATGGTGACGGAATTACTTTCTATCCAGGTAGACAAGATCAAGATGTTCGGAAGAACAATAACGTGAGTATGCGTAATGTAACTATTTTACAAGGACCCGTATCTCCAAAAGGTGGAGTAGTTCAAGGTTTTGAGGTACCTATGGGCACATTTATGTATATTGGAAACCCAACCACAAATGAACATGATTTGGATATTAGATTTACGGAGGAAGAAATAAATAATGGGCTATCATTATTTTCTCAGGCCGAAGTGAAACTGTATTTTGAACAGAATGATTGGGATTTTATTTCTTCGTTTTTTGAGGGAAATGAAGACTTTACTATTTTAGCTCCACAAGAAGTCTTAATCAATAACGGAAATGCTGAATTAACGGATATTGCTTTTGGAAAAGAACATAGAATACCTATGTATGTAGGGGTGCATTTCTTAACTGAGGAACCAACTACCGATAATGAATTTAAATTACACGTGAGAGAATATTTATCCACTGATCAATCTTTAGTAGGAGGTGAACATTTTACCATTTTTAAAAACGATAGAATCGCTTTTGATGCAGAGGCTGGCTTTAATGTGGAAATACATAAAAATGAAAGTACCACCCTTAATGCATCTACAATTAATGAAAATGCAGTGTATAATTGGTATAATTCCAATGGTCATTTGATTTATACAGGTACTGATTTAACAATATCTCCAGAAGTTAGTGAAACGTATAAATTAGAGGTTATTGCAGATGCTGATGGTTTTAAAGATTACGATGAAGTAGAGGTTACTGTAAAAGAGTTTTACATTAACGCTATTTCTCCAAATCCAGCATCAACTACTATGACCGTTGATTATAAGACGTCTGAGACCGATAATGGATATATTAGAGTGATGAATTCACTGGGTACAGTTAGTAATAATCATATTATTATTGCTAATAGTTCTAACCAAACAATCGATGTTAGTAGTTTCCAAACCGGGAACTATTCTGTTTCGCTAATAATAAATGGTGTTATTGCAGATACCAAGCAAGTAATTATTCAATAATAACTTTATGCACCTAGCTAAAAAAGCTAGGTGCTTTTTAAAAAAATATATGAAAAAACTGATACTTATTATTCTTACGGTATTAACCTATGCAAACTGCAGTCTAGCCCAAACACCGTTAACCGCCAACGCTGGGCCTGATGTGATTATTTGTAGTGATGTAGATACCGGTATTGAAACTCATTTTATTGGAGGTCAACCCAGTGCCACTGGCGGTATTCCTCCATATACTTATTCTTGGAGTTTTAAACATAAATTAGATTGGGAACAGGATACTACTTATGCTTCCAATTTTTTTAATGATACCACTCTAGCCAATCCTACGGTGGTGTGGATGGATATAGCAAATAACCCCAATATTCCGGAATTTATTTTGACGGTAACCGATGCCTATGGTAATACAGATACTGACTCCGTGAAACTTTACATGTCTTCATTTTATATTTGGTTATTGAACCGTGGGTACTATATTCATGAAGGAGATACCTTGGTATCGACTATCTCTCCAGACGTTGAAGGGGGGTATGCTGACCAAATATCCTATTTATGGCGCCCAAATCATGGGTTAATAGATTCTACAGGGTTGTTTTTTACGGCTAGTCCAGATACATCCATTCATTATTATGTCATAGCAACGGATTCATTAGGTTGTGTTCAACAAGGACAAGATGACTTTGTTCAGGTGTTTATTATGCCACTGGGTATAGAAGATGGTTTACCCAATACCGATATTAAAGTATACCCTAACCCAGCGTCAGACTATATACAAATTGAAAGACAAAATGTACGGGAAGAGGAACAGTTTACCCTAATTGATATGTTAGGTAAACAGGTTTTAATTAGAAATCTAAATTCTGAAAATGAAACCATTGATGTGAGTGGTTTAGCTAAAGGAAATTACACTTTTATTATTGGTAATTCTACTGGAAAAATTGTTTTGAGGTAGCTAGTCTTCCCACTGAGCGACTTGCACTGAGCGCAGCCGAAGTGAGTCGAAGTGTGCAAGATCGTAACAATTTTTTTCGCTACGCTTCAAAAATCCCTCAGGGACCTTTGATTTTATTCTGAAACTATGTTTAAATAACTTTTAGACTTTTCAAATTTTAACGACAAACGCTATTCAAACCAAAAAGCAAAGGTCCCTGAGGGTTTGGGTGAGACCCAAACGTCTCGAAGGGCCGACTTACAATTTTTAAACCCAAACCTATCCTCTGGATAGTTTCCTGATTGAATAGGATGCATTATTTTCGTACTAACCAGATTTTAAACTTTTTACTACTCGGACTACCAAATTGAAAAACCTATTCCTCATAACATTAATTATTTTCACAGGCTTTTTTAGTTACGGCCAAGGTGAATACAATAATTGGTGTTTTGGACCGGGTACGTGGATGGATTTTAATAGTGGAGCACCCATATTAAAAACATGTTCCATTAATTCGGTAAATTCTGCTAGTTCTATTTCAGACAAAAACGGAAATCTTCTTTTTTATGGGGATAGTGATTCCGTTTGGAATAAAAGTCATAATACTTTACCCAATAGCGGTAATTTAATTGTTACTGGAGCTAGTCAATTCATTAACTTTTTACCCTTCCCCTGTAATGATTCCTTGTACTATATTATCCATTCTGGAATTTCACCCACCTTCCCATTTAATCCCAATATTTATTACTCTGTAATTAATATTCATGCCAATGGAGGGCTAGGCGGTATTATAACCCAAAATGTAATAATTGACACAAACATTGTTCAAGGTATCGCCATGGCGCGTCATGCCAATAACAAAGATTATTGGATTGTGTACCAAATGGCAGATACTAATATTTACCATGCCCGTCAAATTAGTTCTTCAGGCATTGGGCCTGTAGTCGTCTCGCAAGGAGGTTCTAATAAATATTACAATAATGGGCTTATTAAACTGTCGTCAGACGCAAATCATTTTGTAAATTGTAATAGACTTGGGAATACCATTGATTATTTTGACTTTGATAATAATGCAGGATTACTATCCAATTGGTTTACATTAAACTCACCCACAGGCATAATAAACAATTCCCCCTATTCATCACAATTTTCACCAGATTTAACAAAACTCTATGTGACCGGAGGAAACAATATTGTTCAATATGATTTTTCATTACCTACAAATAACGCCATAGCCAATTCTGGAATTGCTATAATCAATAATCCTCCAGCATCTTCATCGATTTTTTTTGATATTGCCCTAGGGCCTGATGAAAAGATATACATAAGTAGAAGTACTTTAAATCACCCCTTGGGAGTAATCATTAACCCTAATAATCTTGGTTTGACTTGCAATTTCATTAATTCAGGATTTAATACCGGCAATTTTTCCGGATCAGGCTTCCCTACCATGCTCCCCAACCTATTTGTTCACCGAGAGGTGCTTACTGACAGCCTTTTTTGCCAATACGATACCATAAATTTATACCTGAGTGACACCAACTTTATTGATAGTTTGGTGTGGAACTTTGGTGATACTGCCTCTGGAGTTTTAAATACTAGTACGGATGTAGTTCCCCTTCATGTTTTTAATGAATATGGTTTATACCCCATTGAAGTAATTATTTACAGTGGCTGTTCTACAGATACTATTAACGATACCATTCGTATTAACCCAACACCTATTGCCAACTTAGGCAACGATACCATTTTGTGTGAGGGTGATAGTATGCAACTCCAATTTAACGATACCAGTTTTAACTACCTCTGGAGTACAGGTGATAGCACCATGCACATTCAAATATTAGATTCAGATACTTTCTCAATAGCTATTTCTAGCATTTGCGGTACCGATTACGATACCAT
This sequence comes from uncultured Flavobacteriales bacterium, assembly GCA_913057875.1. Taxonomy (GTDB): domain Bacteria; phylum Bacteroidota; class Bacteroidia; order Flavobacteriales_G; family Salibacteraceae; genus CAJXZP01. The sequence goes on along the minus strand of CAJXPI010000051.1, from coordinate 9,168 downwards.
TGTCATTGATTCTTTAATACCGGCATTAGTACATTTACCACCAGATACTCTGATGTGTGATAACGACTCTTTATTTTTAGATGCCACCATTCAAAGTGGTAGCTATGTATGGAGCACGGGTAGAACAGATAGCGTTATTTACATCAACTCGGCAGATACCATTTGGGTAACCGCCACCAATTTTTGTGGTTCATCTACGGATACCATCATTACTACCTATACGCATACTCCAAACTTTGATTTAGGCATAGATACGGCACTTTGTGTAGGAGATACTTTGGTTTTAAACGCCTATGATACTTTAAGTGATTACCTGTGGAGTAGTGGAGATACTTTTGCTTTGGATACCATAACTACTAGCGGAATATACTCCGTTACTACTACCAATGTGTGTGGCGCTTTTAGTGATACCATTCAAGCGTGGTTTTTAACAGCCCCAACGGTAAACCTTGGTAATGATACCGTGATTTGTTTGGGTGATTCTATTGCACTTAGTGACACTTCGTTGTTTGCTTCTTATGTGTGGAATACCACCGATACCCTTGATACCTTGTGGGTAAAAATAGCAGGTACCTATCAACTCACGGTGACTAATAAATGTGGCGCAACAGCAGATACCGTAGTGGTAGAAACAGATACTATTCCCCTGGTTAATTTAGGAAACGATACTTTGATTTGTCAAGGAGCTTCGGTACCATTAACCGCAGAGTTCTCCAGAGCCAATTACACATGGAGCACAGGAAGTACTGATTCTGCAATCATAGCCAGTGTAGAAGATATTTACTGGGCAACCGCCTCCAACCTTTGCGGCTCAGATACGGATTCCGTTTACATGGATGTAGACTCTGTTTTATTCGTAGATTTAGGTCCAGATACCATTCTTTGTTTGGGTGATCAAACTACGCTTTTCAGCAATGTAATTGGAGATAGTTATTTATGGAATACGGGGAGCAACTTAGATAGTTTAGTAGTCCTAAATCAAGATACTTACTCTTTAGTAGTAACTAACATCTGCGGTACGTTTAGCGATACTATTGCCGTATATTACGATAACTCACCCATCACTAATTTAGGCCCAGACAGCACGTATTGTTTAAACAGTCTAGTTGATCTAAATGCGTACTGGAGTAGAGCCAGCTACCTCTGGAGCACTTCAGAAACTACCCCAGATATCACGGCTAATTTTAGTGGAAACTATTCGGTACAAGTCACCAACTTATGTGGCTATGATGGCGATACGGTAAACATTCAATACGATGTCCCAATTAATTTCAATCTGGGTGTAGATACCTTACTATGTGAAGGAGATAGCTTTTTACTTTCTGCTCCAGCTCATAATGCCACTTGGGTTTGGAATACTACAGCCACAGATAGCACTTTGATGGTAAATCAACCCGGTACCTTTAGCGTAACGGCCACCAACGTATGCGGTGATTTTAGTGATGCTATTAGTATTCGTTTAGAAACGGTTCCAGTGATTAACCACCTTGTTACAGATACCGCTTTTTGTGAAGGCAATACCTACATCGTAAATGTTATTCAAAACAATGCGACTTCCATTTTATGGTTAGATGGCGCTACAGATTATTTGCAAGAATTTGATTCGGCTGGGTATTACAGTTACTCGCTAATCAACGTATGTGGTGTCACTAGTGACACCTTTGAGTTAGAAATCCAGTACCCGGCAGATGCAGATTTAGGTAACGATACCATTATTTGCTACGGAGAACAAATTACAAAAGCTTTTAATTACCCCAACCACACCTATCAATGGCATAACGGATTAACAGATAGCGTGCGCTACATTACCGAGCCTGGTTTGTATGGCGTCACTATTTTTTCTCCCGTAGGTTGTGAAAGTTATGACGACATTGAAGTAGCGAGTTGTGAAGCACAACTATTTATTCCAAACGCATTTACCCCGCAAAGCGGAGATAATTTAAATAACACGTTTGTCATCAAAGGTGAGGGAATAAGAAAGTTCCGTATTGTGATTTACGACCGTTGGGGGACCGAAGTATTTCAATCGCAAGACCAACACCAATCGTGGGATGGAACCATTAATGGTGAACCTGCAGCAACGGGAGTATATTCATACAAAGTATGGTACAATACAGGGCAATCTTCAGAGAGTGTAAGTAAAGTGGGGGTGGTTAATTTGTTGAGGTAAGGGTCAATCCCCCTGTCGTTCGTTTTTTTAGGACTCAGTTGCTCTCGCAACTTCGTTGAAATTCATTCTGAATTTCTCCCTCCGCCAAGGGAGAAAATGCAGAGTATTTTCAGCGAGACTGCGGTAGCAATCGAGAACAACAAATCATTTTCAAAAAACAACAACGAAAGGAAGGATTAGGGGGATTGAAAATAACATTGAAAAAAAGTCGTAGCGAAAAACGCTACGACTAACTTAATCTGTATCAAAAGAAACCGCGTCTATCTCAACTCAGCTCCTAATTGTTTGTTCAATTCTGCAATCATTTTTTGCATCACTTTATCTACCTGTTTATCGGTTAAAGTTTTATCCGCATGTTGAAAGGTAAAGCTAACTGCATATGATTTTTTACCCTCTGGTAACTTCTTGGCAGCTAATAGAACATCCCCATAAAATCAAGGTGATGCAAATGATTGAATGTTTGAATAACAACATACTTAATAATGTTTCCTTAATTAGCTTCTTTTTGTGGGGTACACGAATTTTTATTATTGGCACAATTTATGAAAGAAGCGCGTCAAATCTTTCCTGCTAATATTTGATTAAAATAATGACTTTCATTTTTCCTATTGGAGAAGGAGTAGTTTTTGGAGAGTAGGATTCAATAATAGATCGTAATTTGTAGCACTTCATGAAATATATCTTAGTTATAGCTTTTTGTTTTACTACTGCATTAAGTAAAGCAGAGGTGGAGTATAGTCCGCCAATTCACGCTTATTTAGAGGCTGACTTAATAGTTTCTGGTAAGGTTCACATCGAAAAAGAGGCCACCGTAATAACCATTGATGAGGTTTTTAGAAACCAAACGAAAAGACAATATTTACCTACTGGAAAAGTAGTTTTTGGAAGAGACCGATATGGACCTTTTAGCTATGTGGCTGAAGAGTTGCCTACTAAAAATTACCTACTGTTTCTTAAAGAGTATAAGGGCAAAATGTTTTTATATGCAGGTAGCCAGCATATTTACGAATTAGAAAAAACAAATACTTTCCCTATTAGTTCAGCCGACCGTATTTTTGAATTAAACTACTTAGAAACGAAGAGGGCATTATCAGAATTTCAAAAATGTTTTTCTAAACAGGGCTATTCGGTTAAGGCGGTTATAACGCCTGAGAAATACGAAAGAGAAAATAACCAAAGTCAGGCGGTGTTATACGCCTTACAGCACCCCTTTGGGTTACTAAATCCTTATATTGAAGAGCCGATTGAAATAATAGAACCTGAGCCTTATGTTACAGAAGATACATCCATTTACCAAGTGGTAGAAGTAATGCCTCAATTTCCAGGGGGCAATGAAGCGTTATATGCCTTTATTAAGAAAACGCTTATTTATCCGGTAGTTGCTAAAGAAAATGGAATTACAGGTACCGTATTTGTCCAAATGGTCTTAGAGAAAAATGGGGCCATTACTCAAATTGAAGTGATTAGGGGGGTAGAAAAATTATTAGATCAAGAGGCGATTAGAGTGGTGAGGTTATTCCCTGATTTTATTCCAGGGTTGCAAAATGGCAAACCCGTTCGTTGTTTTTTTAGGTTACCCATTCGGTTTAGGTTAGCCTAACCAACCGGTAGGCGAGCTATTTTCGTGTTAATAGATATGAGTAAGTTTAGTATACATATTCCTTCACCTTGTGGAGAGCCATGGCAAAACATGCATCCGCAAGACAACGGACGTTTTTGTGATAGCTGTAAACGTACGGTAGTTGATTTTACATTGAAAAGCAAGTCTCAGGTTTGGAGCGAATTAAAGTCCAATAAAAAGGTGTGTGGTAGGTTTACGGAAGAACAATTGAATACCGTATTTGCGAATCCTGTCACCAATTCGTTTTTTAAAGCAGGGACGTTTAGTTTGCTAGCTGCCGTATTCTCACCTAACCATACCCAAGCTAATGTAGCTCCCGTATGGCAGCAAGAGCAAATTCAGCTTTCCGACAGTTTAATCCGATTTGAAGGCAGGGTGATTGCAAATGATACCCAGGAGCCATTACCTTTTGTTAAAATTTTTGTGAATGAGAACCCTCTAAGATATGGGGCGGTGAGTAATCATTTAGGAGTATTTGTTTTTCAAATGCCTAAGAACTATTTAAAGGCACAAAAACAGGTCACCTTTGAGATTTTGGGTTACCAGACTAAAAATATGACTTTAACAGCTGATAGTTTGAATAAAACGCTAACCATTGGATTGAACTCTGCGGATACTATTATAGCTGCAGGTACGCATCAACCCGTATTTGATGACAATAGAGAAATGCAGCAAATTACGCCATCATTAGCAGATGCTAACTCCATGATAATACGTGGTTCAGTACGTGAAAATGCTGGGATTGAAGATCCTATTCCATTTGCAAACGTATATGTAAATCAAGAAATTATTTGGTACAAATGCCAAACAGATTTTGATGGCCTTTTTGAATTAAGAATTCCCAATTATATGGTAAATGACACCATTACCATTGGTATACGTGCTTTAGGATATCCGGCTTCAGCAATTCAAGTGGTGCCTAGTGACCTAAAAGAACCTATAAATTTGAATTTAACATTACAATCCGGATTAATTGGAGACGTGGTCATTATAAAAGATACTCCTTGGAGAAGATTTAAACGATGGTGGTATAAATTATGGCATAAAAAAAGTCGTAGCGAAAAACACTACGACTAACTTTCTTTTTATCTAAAGAAACCTTGTCTATCTCAACTCAGCTCCTAATTGTTTATTCAATTCTGCAATCATTTTTTGCATCACTTTATCTACCTGTTTATCGGTTAAAGTTTTATCTGCATGTTGGAAGGTGAAACTAACTGCATATGATTTTTTACCCTCTGGTAAATTCTTTCCTTCATATACATCAAACAGGTTCACTGCCTGTAGCAACTTTCGATCTACTTTGATAGCCACTTCATTTACTTGCGCAAACGAAACTTTTTTGTCTAACAGTAAAGAAAGGTCTCTTCGCATTTGCGGGAACTTTGGTACTGGAACGTATTTAATACGCTTGCTACCTGCTTTTTTCTTTAATAATCCCCAATTGATTTCTAAGAAGAATACTTCGCTTTTAATACCAAATGCTTTGGCATGGGCTTCGTTAACTAAACCGCCATGCGCTAAGAATTTCTCACCCATCTTATAAGTCATCCCGTACGCAAAATCAGCTATAATTTCATCAGTAACGGTATAGTCTTTAGATGTTAAATTCAGTAAGCTAAAAACAGATTCTAAATGTCCTTTTATGTCTTGAAACCCAACTTTTGCATCTGCTTGATTCCAATTTTCTGGGTAACGATTCCCAACCACAGTCATTGACATTCTACTCTCTTCAACGCTAGCATCATCAGCTACTTTGTAAACTTTACCAAACTCGTAAAATTTCAAATCGTACGTTTGACGGTTTTGGTTATGACGAACCGCTTCTAGAGCATCAAAAAGCATGGTTTGACGTAATACATCTAAGTCAATACTTAATGGGTTTTTCATTCTAACCGATTGTGACACCGGCCATGTTTTAGATTCCTTATAATAACTAGAAGCCGTTAGCGAATTTGATTTAGCTTCCATAAAACCTTGTGCGGTTAAATGGTCACTTACTTTATTCAATACCACTTCATGGTTAATACCATCTTGCGAAATTACCGAAGCATGATACTGCGAAGGCATTTCAATGTTGTTGTATCCGTAAATACGAAGAACCTCTTCAATCACATCAATTTCACGCAATACATCTACCCGGTAAAAAGGAACGGCTAACTTTAATAAGTCGCCTTGATCTTCTTTAATTTCAATATCTAAACCACCTAAAATGGCTACAATTTCTTCTTTAGAGATTTCCTTACCAATAATTTTATTGTTGTAAGAAATTCTAAAATCTACCTCGTATGGTTGTACTGGATTTGGATAAAAATCAGAAACTCCACTCGAAACTTCTCCACCCGCTAATTCTTGAATTAACAAAGCTGCACGTTTTAAAGCGTACTCCGTTAAAGCCGGATCAACACCTCTTTCAAAACGGAAAGAAGCATCGGTATTTAAACCGTGACGTTTAGCCGTTTTTCGTACAGATACCGGATTAAAGTTTGCCGACTCAATAAAGATTTTAGTGGTTTTGTCAGTAACACCTGAAGTCATGCCTCCAAATACACCCGCAATACACATTCCTTCAGAATCGTTGCAAATCATTAAGTCGCGCTCATCTAATTCACGTTCCGTTTCATCAAGCGTAGTGAATTTGGTTTTAGACGGCATGTTTTTAACCACTACTTTGTTACCACTAATTTGATCTGCATCAAAAATGTGTAAGGGCTGACCCACTTCATGTAAAACGAAGTTAGAGATGTCAACTATATTGTTGATCGGACTTAAACCAATCGCTTTTAATCTATTCTGTAACCAGCTTGGAGATTCTTTCACTTCCACACCTGTCATAGAAACACCAGTATAACGCACACACGCATCCGTGTTTTCTACTTCCACTTCAATGTTTAAATTGGTGTTGGCTACTTTGAAACCAGAAACATCTGGCCATTTTAATTCTTTTACATCAAGTTCATCGGTAACTACAGAAAGAGCTACTAAATCTCTTGCGGTACCAATATGCGATGCCGCTTCGGCACGGTTAGGCGTTAAACCAATTTCAATGACTTTATCTTTTTCAACCTCAAAAACTTCGGCAATAGGAGTACCTGCAGCTAACGATTTATCTAAAATCATAATGCCATCATGACCTTGACCTAATCCAATCTCGTCTTCGGCACAAATCATCCCTAAAGATGCTTCGCCTCTAATTTTTCCTTTTTTGATTTTAAAAGCATCGCCTTCATTTGGGTATAGGGTAGCTCCCACTTTTGCAACAATAACCTTTTGGCCCACGTCTACATTAGGTGCGCCACATACAATCTGAACCGGTTCGCCTTCTCCTAAATCAACCGTAGTTACATTTAGTTTATCGGCATTAGCGTGTTTCTCTTTCGTTAGAACTTCGCCTACAACTAGCCCTTCAAATCCACCTTGAACAGATACAAAGTCGTCAATACCTTCTACCTCTAATCCACTATCGGTTAATAATTCTCCTACGCGAGTCACGTCTAAATCAACGTTAGCGTACTCTTTAAGCCAGTTATATGATATGTTCATTTGTCGAAAAAATAAGCCGCAAAATTAAGGATTCTGTTGATTGAAAAGTAATGGTTGGGCTGCAAATATTTATGGGTTTATTTCTGTACTGGAAAGGTATAAAAGCTATTTCTTTGCGCTGTGATTTGGCCATATAAAAAAGCGAAAGTTCAGGAGTTACACGAATCTCTATTTGAAGAAAAAGGAGTCCGTGTTTTTATGCTTCGCGATGATTTATTACACCCTGGCATTTCGGGTAACAAATGGCGTAAACTTAAGTTTAATGTACTGGATGTCGCTGCAAAAAAGTTAGACACTTTGGTTACCGTAGGCGGTTCGCATTCTAACCATATTGCTGCGGTAGCTGCCTCAGGTAAAGAATTTGGTTTTAAAACTATTGGATTAATTAGAGGTTACGAAGCCTATCGTAACAATCCCACTTTAAAACAAGCGGCAGAGTTAGGAATGGAAGTTCGTTTCTTGGATAAAGCGCAATACGAAGAATTGGATGGAGTTCATTTGCCTAACCTAAAACAAGAAGTTGGTGAATTTTATTTTGTGCCTATGGGAGGTGGAAATGAACTAGGAACCAAAGGAAGCATGGAGATTGTAAATGATATTCCACAAAATACTTCGCACATTGCAGTGGCTTGTGGTACAGGTTCAACGCTAGCCGGTATTCATTTGGCTGCATGCCAGGAGCAAACCTGTTTAGGATTTCCAGTAATGAAAAATGGCGGTTTTATACGGGATGAGGTAAATGAGTTTCAAAAGAACTTTCCAAACCCCGTTGCCAAATTAGAGTTAGTCACCGACTATCATTTCGGAGGCTTTGGTAAAATGAAACCAGAACTGATAACATTTATTAATGAGTTCTATCAAAAGCATCAAATTCCGCTAGATGGAATTTATACGGGTAAAATGATGTTTGGGTTATATGAGCTAATTGAAAAAAATCATTTCCCTACTGGAAGTATTATCACTGCTATTCATACGGGTGGAGTGCAGGGTAATAAGGGTTTAATGGAAAGGTATTTCGTAAGTTTACCCTTGTAGCTTTTAAATGGAACCATTAACACCCTAATGTTCGTATTCCAGTAAGAAAAAAACAATAGCCACCCTTAGTCAAATATAACTTTGCCACTTGCGTTAATTGCCATTACATGAAACTTAGAAAATCACCAATCATACTGTTTTTTATTCTTTTTATTGGATTACCACTTTTAAGTGGAGCCCAACAAACACGTCAACAATACATTGACAAATACAAGAATACTGCGATTCAAAATATGCGTAATCACAAGGTTCCGGCTAGTATTACCTTGGCTCAGGGCATGTTAGAAAGTGGGAATGGGAATAGCGATTTAGCAAAAAAATCTAATAACCATTTTGGTATTAAATGCCATAGTTCATGGAAGGGAAAGAAAACCTATCATGATGATGATAAAAAAGGAGAGTGCTTTAGAGTGTACAATACGGTTTACGACTCGTATGCCGATCACGCAGATTTCTTACATAAAACCAGATACGCCAAATGCTTTGAGCTAAAAATTACTGACTATAAAGGATGGGCGCATGAACTAAAAAATGCAGGGTATGCTACCAATCCTAAATACCCAAAACTGCTAATCAAAATTATTGAAGATCATGAATTATACAAATTTGATCAAGAGGCTTTAGGTAAAGGAGGGAAGAAACCTAAGAAGGATAAAACGGAGCCAGAGGCCGTTGCGCAGACTAAGCCAAATCCAAAAGGGCCAAATACCAGGGTAAGTAGTAACGATAACTTTGATGATGTGGATTACTACTGTCTCTTATACACATCTGACGCTGCCGACGATCTACTCTGTGTAGA
>CAJXPI010000050.1 GCA_913057875.1 uncultured Flavobacteriales bacterium | reverse complement strand
ACGAGATGCTCAGGAGTCTCGTGGGCTCGGAGATGTGTATAAGAGACAGCTGCTCCTGCTGCTCCAGCGGCTAACAAAGAAGACAACTCAAACTACATTACAGTTAAATCTCCTATGATTGGAACTTTTTACCGTTCAGCAGGTCCTGGGAAACCAACATTTGTTGAGGTAGGCGATAGTATCAAAGAAGGTTCTGTAACTTGTATTGTTGAAGCCATGAAGCTTTTCAACGAAATTGAGTCTGAGATTTCAGGTAAGATTGTAAAAATCTTAGTTGATGACGCTACTCCTGTAGAGTACGACCAACCACTATTCTTGGTAGACCCATCATAATTATTCATCTTTAATTCTAAATCTATGTTTGGATTAGGGAAATCGGAAAAGAAAAAAAATCAGATGTTTAAAAAAATCTTGGTTGCCAATAGAGGGGAAATTGCACTTCGTATTATCCGTACTTGTAAAGAGATGGGGATTAAAACGGTAGCGGTTTACTCTAGTGCTGATGCAGAAAGTCTTCACGTACGTTTCGCTGATGAAGCGGTATGTATTGGACCTGCAAGTAGTGCCGAGTCGTATTTAAAGATTCCAAATATTATTGCTGCGTGTGAAATCACCAATGCAGATGCTATCCACCCCGGATACGGATTCTTATCAGAAAATGCGAAATTCTCGAAAATTTGTGAAGAGCATAACATTAAATTCATTGGGGCTTCAGCAGAAATGATTGAAGGCATGGGCGACAAAGCCAATGCAAAAGCTACAATGATTAAAGCAGGAGTACCTTGTATTCCTGGTTCAAAAGGAATTTTGAAAAATGCTGCCGAAGCAAAGAAAGAAGCGGCAAAAGCAAAATACCCAGTAATCCTTAAAGCAACTGCCGGTGGTGGTGGTAAAGGAATGCGTTTAGTATGGAAAGAAGAAGAAATTGAAGAAGCATTTGACGCTGCAAGAGCCGAAGCGATGATCAATTTTGGTAACGATGGAATGTACTTAGAAAAGTTCATTGAAGAACCTCACCATATTGAAATTCAAATTGCTGGAGATAAATTTGGAAAAGCTTGTCACCTTTCAGAAAGAGACTGTTCTATTCAAAGACGTCATCAAAAATTAGTAGAAGAAACTCCTTCTCCTTTCATTGATGCTAAACTTCGTGAAAAAATGGGTAAATCGGCTATTAAAGCAGCTGAATCTATTGGATACGAAGGTGTAGGTACGGTTGAATTCTTAGTAGATAAAAATCACGATTTCTATTTTATGGAAATGAATACTCGAATTCAAGTAGAGCATACCATTACCGAAGAAGTAGTACACCATGATTTAATCAAGGAACAAATTAAATTAGCTGCCGGAGAACCTATCTCTGGTAAAAATTACTATCCTCAGATGCATGCCATTGAGTGTAGAATTAATGCGGAAGATCCGTACGCTAACTTTAGACCAAGTCCAGGAAAAGTAACAAGCTACCATGCTCCAGGTGGACATGGAATTAGACTAGATACTCACGTTTATTCTGGTTATACTATTCCTCCATTTTACGATTCAATGGTTTCGAAACTTATTGCCGTAGCGCAAACACGTGAAGAAGCTATCGAAAAAATGGAACGGGCGTTAGACGAATACATTATTGAAGGTGTGAAAACAACTATTCCTTTCCACCAGAAATTAATGCAAAATGAAGATTTTAGAGCGGGTAAATTTACTACCGCTTTCCTAGACACTTGGGATTTTACTAAAGAGTAATTCCAAAATCTTTCGAAATAAATTAAAAGGCTTCTAATAATTAGAAGCCTTTTTTTGTGGGAAAAAATCCAATTTAACCCTATTACCCTAGCCCATTGCTATAGTAGATTTTCTTACCTTGTAAGCTTCAACAAAAAAGGAGATTATGAACGTATTAGTCGTAGGATCAGGGGGTAGAGAGCATGCACTTTCTTGGAAATTGGCACAAAGCGAGAAGGTAAACGACCTTTTTATCGCTCCGGGAAATGCTGGGACTGCTGATGTAGGAACAAATTTAAGTATTCATGTTAATGATTTTGAGGCTATCAAACAAGCGGTGTTATTCCACGACATCAAAATGGTTGTAGTTGGACCTGAAGATCCTTTGGTAAATGGAATTCGAAATTTCTTTGAAGCAGATGATGAAATTTCACATGTAGCTGTGATTGGTCCTAATGCTATGGGCGCAAAACTAGAAGGTAGTAAGGAGTACTCAAAAGAGTTTATGATGCGTCATAACATTCCTACCGCCAAGTATGCATCATTCACAGCAGATAATATTAGCGCAGGTTACAAGTTTTTAGAAAGCTTAAAACCTCCATATGTTTTGAAGGCAGATGGCTTAGCCGCAGGTAAAGGTGTTTTAATATTGGAAAACCTAAGTATTGCAAAACTTGAATTAGAAGCCATGCTATCAAATGCCAAGTTTGGTGAAGCAAGTAAAAAGGTAGTTATCGAGGAGTTTCTTACCGGAATTGAACTATCTGTATTTGTTCTTACTGATGGGAAATCATATAAGATTTTACCCGAAGCCAAAGATTACAAAAGAATTGGTGAAGGTGACATTGGATTAAATACGGGAGGGATGGGCGCAATTTCACCCGTACTTTTTGCCCATGATGGCTTTTTAGATAAAGTAGAAGAACAAGTAGTAAAACCAACGGTTGATGGTTTAAACAAAGAAGGTTTTGATTACAAAGGTTTCATTTTTATAGGTTTAATGAACCAAGATGGTGAACCACAGGTTGTAGAATACAATGTTAGAATGGGTGATCCAGAAACAGAAGCGGTTATTCCAAGAATTAAATCTGACTTAATGGATTTATTTGAAGGTGTAGCTGAAGGAAACTTAAAAGAAAAAAGCTTTGAAATTGATTCTCGTACTGCGTCTACCGTAGTAATGGTATCTGGAGGGTATCCAGAAGCCTATGAAAAAAACAAAGAAGTTACAGGCTTAAACAACACGGAATCATTAGTATTCCATGCAGGAACTAAAATAGACGATTCAAAAGTACTAACGAACGGAGGGCGAGTATTTGCGGTTACCGGAATGGCTGAGAATCAAGAAGAAGCCTTAAAAGCAGCCTACACTGATGTGCAAAAAATTAAGTTCGATAAACTGAATTACCGAACTGATATTGGTTTTGACCTGAAATAGAAGAAAGTGAAGGAAAGTGGGAAATTACTTTAATTTTCCGCTTTCTTTCATTTCAACTGAATTGTACTTGGCTTGCATAAACATCCATACCGTCAATGCTACTGTAATAAATACAATAAAAGTCCAGTTTACGGAGTCTCCTAAAATAGGAAGAATTTTAAATGTTTCTGTAAAAAAACCTCCAACTGCGTACCAAAAATCACTTGAGTTCATGTGTCTAAATTTAATGGCACAAATTTACAATTAATTCAGTATGTTACTACGAATTTTTAAAACAAGTCAACCATTATCTTGGATTTTTATAATCCTTCTTTTGGTTGTTCTTCGTAGCGTTTTATTTTTCACCCTTTTCAATGAAACCCATTTACCTGAAAACCTTTCTTTTATCGGGAAATTTTGTACTTGGACGGCTTCTATTGGCCCCCTATTCTCGCACATTCTAACACTTCTAATTATTATTCCTTCTGGCTTTTTCTTTAACAAAATAGCACAGGATGCAAATCTATTCAAGGGTATTCATTATTTACTATTCTTGTTTTTTGGTGTTTTCATGTCTTTTAGTCCAGCAAACCTAGTCCTTAGCCCATTTATTTTATCCATTCCTCTATTGCTAATGAGTTTGGCAATGATTTTATCGCAAACCAAAAGCAAACCCTCTCTTGCCACTCTATTTAACGCCTCTTTTTTAATAGGTATTGCCGCAGCATTTTATTCCCCAAACATTCTATTGTTCTGCATTTTATTTATTAGCTTGTTCTACCTGAGTAAAGTGACTTGGAGATCCGTTTTCGTGGCTTTTATTGGAGTCACCACGCCTTGGCTTTTTCAAGATGTAATAGCTTTCTCTTTAAATGCTCATCAACTCTATACCATCCAAGCCTTTTCCTATTATTTGCCTTTTGCGGATCTATATCACTTGGCTCCAATTAAAACTTCTTTGGCGGTGGTTTTCCTATTATTCTCTCAACTTCCTGTATACTACATCTCCTCTTCAAAATCTATCATCAAAATCAGAAAGGCCCTTTTTCTTATATTGTATTACATTATTTTAGGATTAATTTTTAGCGTATTTGTTCAAGCCAATTTTGGACAATGGTTAAATATTATCGTACTTCCCATTTCAGTGGTTTTCACCTTATTTCAATTGGAAGTAAAGAAATGGTGGCTAGGAGATTTTACCTTTCTCTTATTAATTACCTGCTTAGTGATGAATTATCTCTACATTTAGTTCAAAAAGAAGAATTAAATAGTTCATTTTTGTAAACACAAATCAAATCAATGCAAACAGAAGAACAAGTAATTCTAGTAAACGAAAATGATGAGAAAATTGGCTTAATGAATAAGCTAGAAGCACATGAAAAAGCATTGCTCCATCGTGCGTTTTCTATTTTTGTTTTTAATAAAAAAGGAGAATTACTTATTCAGCAACGCGCACACTCCAAATACCATTCGGGAGGAGAATGGGCGAATACATGCTGCAGCCACCAAAGAGATGGAGAAACCACTCTGGAAGCTGGTCATAGAAGATTACAAGAAGAAATGGGGTTTGATGTTCCATTAAAGGAAGTGTTCTCTTTTACCTATAAAAAGGCATTTGGAAATGGATTAACTGAACATGAATTTGATCATGTGCTTTTTGGCGAATTTGAAGGAGTGCCAAAAATGAATCTTGACGAAGTTGCCGATTGGAAATACATTTCTTTAGCCGACCTCAGTAAGGAAATTGAAACATATCCAGAGCAATACACCATTTGGTTGCAAATAGCGTTAATAGAAGTTGAAAAACATTTAAATAAATAGATGAAAGTTAAGGTTAACAGGAAAGCACATTTCAATGCCGCTCATCGTCTTTTCAATCCAAATTGGAGCGATGCTAGGAATGAAGAGATTTTTGGACTTTGCAACAACCCTAACTTTCACGGACACAACTACAATTTAGTAGTTTCTGTTATAGGTGAGGTTGATCCTGAAACGGGTTATGTTATTGATATGAAAATTTTAAAATCTATCATTAAAGAACATGTAACCGATAAGTTGGATCATAAAAACTTGAATTTGGAGGTACCAGAATTTCAAAAGGCTATTCCTACCGCAGAGAACATTGCCAAAGTATGTTATGAATGGATCAGGGTACAGCTAGCTGAAAGCTTAGAACTTAAAATCACTTTGTTCGAAACAGAAAGAAACTGGGTGGAATACCCTGCATAAAAACTACAACACAAAAGCCGGAGTTTCTACCTCATTGCTATAGTGCCCAGCATTATCTAGAATTCTGGATTTAAACTTAACCGTATCGTAACCTAAAATCTCAAATAAACTCTCATACAATTTTGTTTCAATCTCTCCTTCTAATGAAGGGTTTTGATTACTGTTTTGTAATACTGGAATTTTATAATCTAGCCCTACTTCATCTTCTTCAAACTGATGCTTAAACCACAAACCATTTTGAAAGTAATAGATATCAATAAATGAATTGAATACTTGCTTCTCCGCAAATTCATCTACAATAGTATCTGTAGTCGCCATACCAATGTCACCATCACAATCTGAAAAGTCAAAAATTAGTAGAAAGGTACCGGAATCTTCTACAGATGGCCTAAAGTTGTTGTAGCTGATGGAAGGAATGGGATCTTCACACTCTTTTTTCTCACAGGAAGTAAGAAATATTCCAACACCGAAAATGATAAATAGTATTTTTGTCGTCCAATTCATTCTGTCGCAAAGGTAGGATGTTTTTTATATGAATCATAAACGAAAATATTTTGATAAAGTATAGGCATGAGGCATTAAAAATTCAAAGTACCATTGAATTTGAAAAACAAGCGCTCCGTACTTTTAGATTCCAATATCATAATATTCCAGTATATAGCCAATTTGTTGATTTACTAGGCATCCATCCCTCCGAGGTTAATTCAATTGAAAAAATTCCCTTTTTACCTATTTCTGTTTTTAAAACCCATGAAGTACTCGTCAAAGGGGGTGTTTCCGAAATTAATTTTAAAAGTAGTGGTACTACTGGAATGGAAAGAAGTAAACATTTAGTTCTAGATACCAAAGTTTATAAAGAATCATTTAGAAAGGGCTTCCAGTACTTTTATGGGGATATAAAAGAATATACAATTTTGGCTTTGCTCCCATCATATTTGGAGCAGGGAGAGTCTTCTTTAGTGTACATGGTGAATGACTTAATAAAGCAATCGCAGAATACAGATAGCGGATTTTATTTGCAAAATTATTCTGAATTAGTGGATAAACTAGTTGCCTTGGATAAAGAAGGTAAAAAGACCATTTTATTAGGTGTTAGTTATGCCCTGTTAGATTTGACAGAGCAATTTGATTTAAAACTTGAGCATACCATCGTAATGGAAACGGGAGGGATGAAGGGACGTAGAAAGGAAATGGTTAAAGAAGAGCTTCACGCGGTTTTAAAAAAAGGTTTCGGTGTGCACGAAATTCATTCAGAATATGGAATGACGGAACTACTTTCTCAAGGTTACTCAAAGGGCAATGGAATTTTTGAAACCCCTCCATGGATGAAAATTATAATCAGAGATGCAACCGACCCGCTTACCTTATTAAATAATGAACAGTCGGGTGGGATTAACGTAATTGACCTTTCCAATTTCTATTCCTGCGCGTTTATTGCCACTCAAGATCTTGGAAAAAAGTATTCAGAAACCGCTTTTTCTATTCTTGGCCGCTTTGATAACTCGGATATACGTGGATGTAACCTTCTTTTGGTGTAAATTGATGTTAATTTTCAAAATCGTTTCAAAAGACTCAAACCCATATGATTCAAACATTTACAAAAAGAGTAGCGATAACTTTGTTAAAATAACCTCATTAAAACATAACTTAATTGTTTTAATATCGTATTCATTAAAGAAAATAGCTCTTAGGCTTTACACAACTACAAAAACGTAGTACCTTTGCGCCCCATTTTAGAAGAATGGATTTTGTTGAATAAAAATTTTGTTGTATTATCACATTCTGTTTCAGAATGAAATAGTAGTACTAAAACATACCTGATAAAAATATGCGTCAATTAAAAATTACCAAGCAACTTACAAACAGGGACTCTAAATCGATTGATAAATATCTTAGTGATGTTTCTAAAGAAGGGATGGTTACTCCCGAAGAAGAAGTATCATTAGCGGTACGAATCAAACAAGGCGATAAAGTAGCTTTGAACAAGTTGGTGAATGCCAATTTACGATTTGTAATTTCTGTAGCTAAGCAGTATCAAGGTCATGGTTTAACACTTGAAGATTTAATTGCAGAAGGGAACATTGGACTTATCACTGCCGCAAAGAGATTTGATGAAACAAAAGGTTTCAAATTTATCTCTTATGCCGTTTGGTGGATTCGTCAGAGCATTATGCAAGCCATTGCAGAAAATTCGAGAGTGGTAAGGTTACCATTGAACAAAGTAAGTGCGATTCAAAAAATTGCACATGCATTCTCAAAACTAGAACAAGAACACGAAAGAGCTCCATCTAACACAGAGATTTCTGAATTACTAGAAACTTCTTCGGATAGTGTAGCTGATCTTTTCACGTACTCTCAAAAGCAAGTATCTGTTGATGCTCCGTTAATTGACGGGGAAGAAAACAGTTTACTTAATGTTTTAAGTAACGGACAATCAGAAAACCCAATGAGTGGTTTAATGAGAGAGTCTTTATGTAGAGATATTGAAAGAGTATTAGTGTCTTTAAAAGCTAGAGAAGCAGATGTAGTTCGTTTATCTTTTGGGTTAAACGAGAAAGCACCAATGACATTAGAAGAAATTGCTAATCAACTAGGACTAACACGTGAGCGTATTCGTCAAATTAGAGAGAAAGCATTAAGAAGTTTACGTAAGAAAGCAAATTCAAACTTGCTTAAGAATTACCTATAAACTACTTCTATAAAAAGTTTAAAAGGGAACATCTTCGGGCGCTCCCTTTTTTTTGTACCCTAAATTCTAAAACAAAAAAATCCTCACCGAATTAACAATGAGGATTTCAATTTAGTTTTTTTTCAATTATTTCAAAACACCCAGCTCCTTACCTACTTTGGTGAATGCCGCTATGGCTTTTTCAATATGTTCTGGCTCATGACCCGCAGATAATTGTACTCGAATACGCGCTTGTTCTTTGGGCACTACTGGATAAAAGAATCCAATAACGTAAATTCCTTCTGCTAACAACTTCGTAGCGAAGTCTTGGGCCAATGGCGCATTATACAACATGATTGGCACAATAGCAGAATCACCATCTTTTATATCAAAACCTGCGGCTTTAACACCTGCTTTAAACTGTGCAACATTGGCATGTAATTTATCTCTAAGCTCAGTTGTTTCACTTAACATGTTTAACACTTCGATAGAAGCACCTACAATTGCTGGAGCTAGTGAATTAGAGAACAAATATGGACGAGATCTTTGACGTAACATGTCAATGATTTCTTTACGACCTGTAGTAAATCCACCCATAGCACCTCCAAGGCCTTTACCAAGGGTTCCAGTAATAATATCTACTCTACCCATCGCATCACATAATTCGTGTGTACCACGACCTGTTTTACCAATGAATCCAGTAGAGTGACATTCATCAACCATTACTAAGGCATCATATTTATCAGCTAAGTCACAAATCTTGTCAATTTGAGCTACATAACCATCCATTGAGAAAACCCCATCCGTAACAATGATCTTGTTTTTTGCAGTTTTTGAAGCTTCAATTAATTGCGCCTCCAAATCAGCCATATCATTATTAGCGTATCTGAAACGTTGCGCTTTACATAAACGCACCCCATCAATGATAGAAGCATGGTTTAATGAATCAGAAATGATGGCATCATCTTTACCTAAAAGAGGCTCAAACACTCCTCCATTTGCATCAAAAGCAGCAGCGTATAGAATAGTATCTTCCGTACCTAAAAAGTCTGCAATTTTTGCTTCTAATTCTTTATGAATGTCTTGCGTTCCACAAATAAAACGTACAGATGACAGCCCAAAACCATGAGAATCTAATGCTTTATGAGCCGCTTCAATTACACGTGGATGCGAAGACAATCCCAAATAGTTATTTGAACAAAAGTTCAACACCTCTTCTCCGGTGGTTACTTTGATTTCTGCCCCTTGAGGAGTAGTAATAATGCGTTCGCTTTTATATAGACCTGCTTCTTTAATTTCAGCCAATTCCTTGTTTAAAGAATCTTTTAAGTTTCCGTACATAATATTGTTTTTTGAGGGTCACAAATATAACCGTTTAAAAAGGATGTTTTTATGAGTTATGTTAGATTAAAAATCAATTTTTCTACCTAATTATTTTCAAGATTTCCTTAGACTCAAACATTCCTTTTAAATACGTTGAAGTAATAATAGAAGTATCCGTTGAATAATTCGTGTTTCGATTGATTTCCGAACAGCCAGATTCCAGGTTGGTCATCAGTGTATTAAAATTCACAAATAGGGTATCTCCACTCACTTTCGACAACCTCATGGTGGTATATGATTCAGGCGATAATTCAATGTAGCAAACATCGCCAGTTTTAGGTTCGCTTAGATATTGACTGGTTAAGGATTTCTCCTCATAATTTCTCAAAAAAATCCAGAAAACAAATGTGATGATCCCAAACAAGCCCATAAAAGTCCACAATGGCACCCTCGCTCTTTCCTTGAACTCTGCATAATATTTTTTTGTTTCTTTAGACATTTCTTCATAGGTATGTATTGTTTCACAATAATCACATTGAGAAAGACCAGAAGTCGAATACGGTAATACGGGTACATAATAAAGATGAAAATATTTTACAAATCGACTCATTTTCGAATAACCCTTTTCACCGCAATCCTGACAAGTTACTTTGGGTGTATCTAACAGGTTTATATTGACTAATTTGGTTCCAAAAATTATCATGTGATGTAAGTATCTAGAATTAAATTTTAATCAAAAATAGACAAACGAAACCCAAAATTTCAAAATTAATTAACCCAGAATAATAGCATAAAAAAATCCCCACAGAATAAACGTTGGGGATAACACTAAAAAATTAATGAACCTCTATTTATATGGCAAAACCATCGCTGGCCACAAATCAAGAAGTTCTTCTCTATTCGTATTATACTTTTTTAAATTGGAAAGATGATTTCTTTTGGACCCAAAGAAAACAAGTTCATCTTTTAATTGGCAATCATAGCCGGAATAAAAATAGAAGTCCTTTTGTGTGCTATTTACAAGCGCACAGGTTTGCTTTTCACCAGAATCAAATGATATAATCGTTGAATAAATAGCATCATCACTATTTTTGCTATGATTGGAATATACTAGCAACAGATCATTTGACTCGAGGAATAGATGTTTGTAGCTTAAGTTATATCCATATCTAGAGTTTTGATATTTCGGAACATTTGTCGCCCAATCCAATTTACCCGCGGCATTAAATTTTAACACCAAAATATCTTCACACTCGTATATACTCACGTTCATATCAGACTCTCTTATATCCAAAATCCTTTCCAATAGAACTAAATGAGAACCATCTCCCGCGGAAATATTTTTTTCTTTATAAACATGCAATTTTAATTTTCCTTTTGCTTCATCCTTTTTTGCTTTATCCAATTCCCCCTTCTCCAAGGTAGGAGTTACCATACCTAGAGACACAGCATGCTCCGTATGCCTAATTTCGGTATGTGATTCTGCATCTATTTCCATTTTTAAATAGCCATTTGCATTTTTACTATTCCCCTTTGCATACCAACAAAACAAATTAATGTTATCTCCTTCAGATTCGATAAAGAAACTAGCATCCGATATTTTAAAACCGTCTACTGCTACATTAAAAGTGTAGGCTTCCTGCTGATCTTCTGAATAAACCAATAATTCATAATCCGAGAACTTTTGTTGGTGAGCAGATGAATAATGTCTGATTGCTAGAATGCCTAAATCTCCTTTATTCGAGAGGGTCTGTTTCCAAATATTCTTGTCATAGATCCCTTTCTTTTCCCAGGCATCATTTCTTTGGTACAGAGGTTCCCATTGTGCGTTAAAAACCGTTGACTCAATATTGTACAAACCTTTCCCACCAAAAAAGCCTTTGGTTACGGCAATAAAATTTTCATTTTGGGATACCGACACGAAATACTTTGCATAACCATCATCAACGATAGATTTAATGCTAGTTTCTGTTAGCTCTAGTTTGTTCTCATCCTTTAAATATTCGTAAATAGCCATTTCAGAATGACCTTTATTACCATTCAAATTAGCTTCTTGAGTAAAAAGGTAAATTCTTTCATTAAGTACCTTTACACTTTTAAAAGTTAGGTGTTCAGTTAAAACAATTTTTGCAGAACCTTCAAACTGAATTAGTTCATTTACAGAACCTAGTTCAATATATTCATTGGGCACGTGAGCGTAGCCTATATATCCTGATTCATTTTTCTGAATTAAAATTGGAGAACGATTGGCGACTTGATCTTCTTCTAGAATTTCAATATCCGCATTACAATCTTGGGCATTAACATTTGACAACGTAGCAAAAAATAGGGCTACAAGTAACATTTGGGTTTTCATATTAAATCAATTATTTAGGCTCCGAAACTAATTTATTAAAGTGATAAAAGCATAACTTCAAAAGTCAAATCCGATTTTTATTCAGTCATGAGCGGTTTTTTGATTAACAAAAAATCCCCACCGTATAAACGATGGGGATTTTTAAAATTTAAAAGACTTCTAACTTCCGTCTTCGGTCTACCGTCTTTTTATTAAACGATTCCTTGAGCCAACATAGCGTCAGCAACTTTCACGAAACCTGCAATATTTGCACCTTTCACGTAATCAATAGAACCATCAGCTTGCTCACCATACTTCACACAAGAAGAGTGAATAGCTTTCATTATGTTATGTAATTTAGTATCTACTTCTTCCGAAGTCCATGCTAAACGTAAAGAGTTTTGAGACATTTCTAAACCAGAAGTTGCAACTCCACCCGCATTAGATGCTTTACCAGGAGCGAACATTACTTTATTAGACTCAAATGCGTGAACTGCTTCTGGAGTAGAAGGCATGTTTGCACCCTCAGCAACACCAATAATTCCTGCTTTGATTAGGTTAGCAGCGTTATCAGCATCTAACTCATTTTGCGTAGCACAAGGCATTGCAATATCAGCAGATTCTACTACATCCCAAGGACGTTTTCCTTCGAAGAATTGTACACCGTATTTGTCAGCATATTCTTTAATACGACCACGCTTCACGTTTTTCAATTCCATGATGAAAGCTAATTTCTCCGCATCAATACCAGCTGGATCATAGATACAACCTGAAGAATCAGAAGCCGTAACTGCTTTACCACCTAATTGCGTTAATTTCTCGATAGCGTATTGCGCTACGTTTCCTGAACCAGAAACAGCAACTACTTGACCTTCGAAAGATTTACCTGCTTTGATTAACATTTCGTTCATGAAATAAACCGCTCCGTAACCTGTAGCTTCCGGACGGATTAATGAACCACCAAACTCTAAACCTTTTCCAGTTAAGATTCCAGTAAACTCATTTCTTAATCTTTTATATTGACCGAACATGAAACCAATCTCACGTCCACCAACACCGATATCTCCAGCTGGCACATCAGTATCAGCACCAATGTGCTTAGATAACTCAGTCATTAAAGACTGACAAAAACGCATTACTTCGTTGTCTGACTTACCTTTTGGGTTAAAATCAGAACCACCTTTACCACCACCCATTGGTAGTGTCGTTAATGAGTTTTTAAATACTTGCTCAAAACCTAAAAATTTCAAAATTGAAAGGTTTACTGAAGGATGAAAACGCATACCACCTTTGTAAGGTCCGATAGCAGAGTTAAATTGTACTCTAAAACCACGGTTTACTTGAACGTTACCTGCGTCATCTAACCAAGGAATTCTAAATTGAATTGCTCTTTCTGGCTCAACCATGCGCTCTAAAAGACCTTTTCCTTGATATTTAGGATTTTCTTCAACAAATGGAATCACTGACTCCATCACTTCCTCAACTGCTTGAAGAAACTCATTTTCGTGACCGTTTTTAGCGGCAACAGTGCTCATGAATGCATCAATCTGAGCTTGGTATTTATTTGCTGACATTTTTATTTTGTTAAAAATTTAGGGCGCAAAAATAGCCATTTTTTAACGATACAATTTTCATTTTACAGATTATTTTACTTAAAGCAAAAACCCTCATAATCAATCACTAACAAATAGTATGACTGCATACCATTATGGAGTTAATTGATTAGGCTAATTCAATGACTTTTCCGGGTAATGTTCTAATTAGTCCGTTTAATTCTAGATTCAATAGGGGTACGGAAGCTTGACTCACACTAATTCCAGCGGTTAAGCATAATTCATCCATAGCTAGCTTACCAGAGTCTTTGAGCACTTCTACCAACGACTCTTCGGTTGAGGTTAACTCTACAAACAATTGTTTTTGAATTTCTTTGGGTTTAGGGTCGTCCTTCCAGTTCATTAAGAACTTTATATCCAAAGCTGACTCCACCAAGGATGCTTTATTTTGACGAATTAAAAAATTACATCCTTCACTTTGTTGGTCTCCAGGCCGGCCAGGTATTGCGAACACATCTCTTCCATAATCAAAACCCAGATTAGCTGTAATCATAGAACCGCCAGTACGTTGAGATTCTACTACCAAAATAGCATCAGCCATTCCTGCAACAATTCTATTTCGTTTGGGGAAATTTTCACGATCAGGTCTACAACCGCTTTGGAATTCGGTTAAAACGGCTCCATTCCTTTCCATTTCTGTAGCTTCTCTTCTATGCTCTGGTGGATAAATACGATCTAATCCATGCGCTAAAACAGCTACTGTTGTCAACTTGTTATCCAAAGCGGTTTGATGCGCCTTAATATCAATTCCAAATGCAAGTCCACTAATTATCAATACATCCTGATCCACTAATTCGGTGATAATCTTTCGGGTAATTTCTTTTCCATGAGGAGTGGCGTTTCGAGTACCTACCACTGCCAAAATTTTAGGATGATTATAATCTATATTTCCTCTACTAAAGAGGACTAATGGTGCATCACTACAAAATCTCAAGCGTCTGGGGTATCTATCTTCTAGTATAGAAATAACCTCCACTTCATTTTTATTCATAAAGGTTATTTCATCATTAACTAAACTCCAATTAGGTTCATCCAAAAGAATATTAACAATGCGTTTTGACCAGATTTCTTCCGCTTTCTTTGGTGACTTTTGAATTTCCTCAAAAACCTTTTGACCCGAACCATAGTGACTCACTAATTTCCGAGCATTCACATCACCAATTCCGTGATACTGACGCAGTGCGAGTAAATATTTGGTATCCTTATGCAATGATAAACCGAATTAAAAACGAAACTTTTTCTAGGGAAACAAAACCAAAGAAGACCATCAAAAATACAGCCTACCAGACAATTACATGAGCTATTTGAAAATATTTTCACGAATTGACAAAAAATTTAACAACTCGCAAAAGTTTTGATGTTTATTAGAAAGTATACGCAGGATTCTCACTCTTAAAAGTATTGTTAGGTAACTTAAGGTTTGTATCAAACACCTGATATACGTATTCCGCATATAAACCGAGATCATCATAAATACGCACCTCCATAGGAATCAAATCATCTTTTCGCAAAAGAAGCTCTACCTTTTCTCCATAAAAATTAGGAACTTGAAGAATTTGTCCTGGCGTCACATCCTCATAAGAGTCAATTGCATTATTTAATTCTACCATTTTATACTCAGGCACTCCTAGTTTCCGAGCTACAGATCGAGAATCTTCTCCTTCCAAAACTTTATATGACTGGTATCCATAATCAAAATTGGTGATGGTGATTTTATAAAAACCCACCTGAGACTCAATAAACAATCGTTTCGTTAAGTCCTCCTTTTTTTGATATACATTCATACCTAATTTCAACATATCAACCAAAAACCGGCCACCAGCCTCTAATAATGTAAAGTGTCTATTCTTGCGCATGATGTCCCCCTCAGGATCTAGGTTTAAGTTAATATAGGGAAAACCATTGGGAGAAACCAACGCATTATTGTTATTGGCCCCTTCAATATAGAGCACCTCATTTTTCAAAACCCCTTCGGCATCAAACCCGCGTAAAAAAACTCTTCTTGGCGTATATTCCATTATCCCTGTAGAGTGACTGTTTATTAACTCGCCATCTAAGCGCTCTTTGGAGTACATATCAAACCTTACGTTTTTCAAGGAGTATACAGAATCAAACATGTTTTCTAACACCAGCTTGGCGGATATCGAATCCACTGAATTCTGCGCAAAAATTTGCGGATTGCTTACCGTAAAAAAATAAAAAAGCACTAATGGAATTCTAACGGCTTTCATAACAACAACATGACTAGTTTGATGGGTGCAAAGTAAAAAAATATCTAATTTCATAAAAGGGGTATTTCTTGTTCAATTTGCAAAAAATGTTACTTTCGTTTCTGTGAATACTTCAAACATATCTCATATCATCAGCGACTTGTTGCAATTCAACGAGTGTGTGACTATACCTGAATTTGGCGCATTTGTAGTTAATCCTGCTAGTGCTCAAATAGATATGGCTAAAAATAGATTTACGCCTCCTGGAAAGAAATTAAGTTTTAATAAAAACATCACCACCAATGATGGTCTTTTGGCAAATGCCTTAAGCATCAATGAAGGAATTTCGTACGAGGATGCTGTGGTTTACTTGAAAGGTTTTGTTCATGAAGTTAGGGAAGACTTAAAAACCAAAAATGTTTTTGAATTTCATCACTTAGGTTCTTTTTACCAATCTAATGACAACATTCTAAAGTTTGAAGCTGGTGTTATTGAAGCGGTTGACTCTTTTGGGTTAGATCAATTTCATTTAACGCCATTAGCTGCACAGCTTGATGAAGGTAAAGAAGCAATTATACCTCATCCAGAGACTTTAAAAACCGAAATCAAGTACGTTGAAAAAACGGGTACTTTTGGCAAGTTGGGTTGGGGATTGGCATTAATTCCAGTAATGGCCTATTT
>CAJXPI010000049.1 GCA_913057875.1 uncultured Flavobacteriales bacterium | reverse complement strand
CTATTCATATACACCCCTACCCGTAACTTTGCTCTTCTTTTTATTCGGCCCATTATGTTCTCTGTTGAACGCAACCAATTAGGGTTCCTTACAGGTTTTTCTACCAAGGTTGTCAAAATTGGGGGAGAAATCAATTCGAACTCATCAACAATTTCTTTATTCGTTGGAATATTAGCCATGCTTATGCTCAACAGTTTATTTAGTCCAAAAACACCCCCCAATAAGACCAATCCAACAAAAAGAAGCGAGGGAATCATTTTCACAAATTTCACTTTCATTAACCCAATACTAGCCGTAACGGTAAGTAAGGTTAAAGTAATTAAATGAAAAGCACCTAAAACCACCCTAATACGATCTGTTAATACCGTAGAAACGACAAACAATTGGAAAGTATCTTTAGGAATATTTAAAAGCTCTAAGCTAAATGGCAAACCTGTAATTGGAGCCACAAACGAACTAAGTAAAGTAGAGCTCAAAAACAACGGATAATCTGTCAAAACGAGTGTTTTTCCACTATACCAAGCCGCAAAAGGAACAAACAGAAAGATCATAAACGTGCCTAAATTAGGAAAAGGATACGCTAAAGGCATAAGTATGTCCACTTCAGCTTGCGCTTCTTGGGTGTTGGCATTACGTGTGGCTAAAATATCCTTTATATTTTCGATGAGTTGAGGATAAACCACAATAATTTTTCCAGTAGCGAAAATGGTAATTAAAGTAGGTTTTGTAATTCGTAAAACCTCTTTTGGAGAGAATGGGGTAAATACAGATATTACTAGCGGTAGAATTACAAAAGTAAAGACGCAAACCGCCAGTAAATAAACCAAAAGGTACCCTTGAAGTCTACTTAAATCTGATAAACTTAGCTCGCTCATTACTCCAGCACCTATAGCAAAAACCCCTATTGGTGTAAGTTTCACCACCATTTTGTTTACTTGATTTAATCCATCATTGATTACATCTAATGGCCGTAGCAAATCTTCTTTATTGGTGATTTTCATTAAACCCACACCTAAAAAAATACTAAACAATACCACCGCAGGAACAACGTTTAGCGCCAGTGATGAAAATAGATTGGTAGGTATATATAACTTCACAAAATCAAATTCTTGAGGAGGTAAGACAAAGTCATTTGAGTAAAAACTTCCAGTCCCCCAATCAGGAAAAGCAAAAGGAAAAACGAGTAAACCTATTAACCCCAATCCCAGTAAAAGAGTTAAGAATATGGCTCCAAATTTCACCAAACGTTTGCCCGTTTCCAAACTCAACCTACCAATGTTCACAATAAGTGAAATCATGATGTATGGCAGCACTGTCATTTGTAACAAACCAATAAAAACGTTTCCTGCTACAGTCATCCAGGAAACCTTATCTCCAAAGAAAACTCCAGTAAAAACACCTAGACATACTCCTAGAAAAACTTTAGTAGACAGTGATAATTTTGACAAAAGCTGCATAATAATTGTGTATTCTCAAATGTAAACACAAAAAAGCCCGATAGGAAACTATCGGGCTTTCATTTCGAAAGTAAATGAAGCTACTGGATTATCAGTTTTTCTGTAAAAAGAATAGATGGCCCTTGTACTCGAATAATATAAACTCCGGAAACCAAATTTTCTACAGAAAACGTTTTTTCCAGATTGTCTGATTCTTCCTTCAATACCAGTTTCCCTGAATTATCCAGAATCTCAATAATTACGTGTTCATTGAAAGGTATGGAAACCGTTAAACGGTTTTGAGCTGGATTGGGATGAACACTAACTCTCGCATTAGATTTCAAATCATTCACTGCTACAGGCCAAGTTTCAAAACAATCAGAAACTGCTTCGCATTCACCCGCTTTAACTTGTACTGCAAATCGCCCTTTTCTACCTGGGGTATATGTAGCAGAAGTTGCCCCGGCAATAGGCATATTATTGTTATCGCAGTCTAACCATTGATAATTGTAACCCAAACCTGCTGTGGCGTTTAAATAATTACCCATATTAGTTACTCCATTGGTAGGAGGATCCAGTACATAAATGGTATCTACCAAAATTCCTACACACCCGTATACATTCTCATATTCAATAGTAATCTCCCAACTTCCAACTCCCACCAGCGAAGGATTAAACTCACCATTTTGACCGTAGGGTAGAATCGTAAGGGTGTCATTTATCCCTAAATTACCCAATGGTTTCTGAGTATAGGAAACTCCTGCACCAAATAGCCAAGGGTTTACAAAAATTCTTCCTTGCGTTTGACTTTCACAGAAGCTAATTGGATCTGAAATCTCTACCTTTTCCACAGGGTCTACAATAACACCTAACGTTTGGGTGGTTCCACAATTTCCATTTGAGTCAGCTATGGAAATAGCTACATTATGAAGTCCTAAGTTAGCTGGTTCTGCATCAAAAATGCCAAAGGCATCTACATAACCATCTGTATTATAAAAAGACCAATAAGGGCTAGTTCCTTGAAGAGGGTTCCCAGAAATATTGACTTCATTATTTAAATCAATAACCCCGTCTTCACACACACGAGCTGAAATATTATTTAGGGTAAACGAATACGGTTCAGTTAAGAAAATATATCCTGTATCCTTACTGTAACAAGGTGAATCAATTTCATAATAAACCTCATAATTACCAGCTGGGAGCCCAGTAAAATCTGCAATACCTAGAATGGAATCTGATACAAAAAAACCTCTCCAAACTCCTCCTGAAGTGGCCGATTGTAAATTTACCGCACTAGAATTAATACAAGCCTCTTGATCAATAATCGTTGCATCTGGGGTTCCAATAACATCTATCCAAATGGTAGAATCATTCGCACAAACGGTTTGATAGCCAACATTATAATTAATAGGCCAAGAACCAGCACCTGTTTGAAGAGGACTAAAACTACCCGATACGTCCACCCCGGTTCCTGTGAAAATACCTCCAATTGAAATTGGTAGTAGCTGTACGGAAGAGTCACCTTCGCAAATGGTCGAGTCAAAAATAAATCCCGCATCAAAAGGAACAGAGTTTACCTGGACATTTTGAGAAATAACTTGCGTACAAACACCAACGGAATCTGATATAGTCACCGAATACACCGTATTTACCAAAGGGGCATCGGTCCCACGAAAACCCAGAGCATTTAACTGAGCTGGTACCGGAGACCATGAATAATTATAAAGAGTAGAGTCTAGTAAAGTCACGTATTCAAACTTAGTATTGGGTCTATCTACACTTGTAGTAACAGTGGTTCCACTACAAACATTTGCATTATCAGCTCTAAAGTAGGCTACCGTATTATTTACCGTTGAGGTATAACGTGTATTTGAAGTAGACGCACTGCTGTAGTTAGAATTATTCGAACATAATTCAACGACAATATTTGATTGTCCATCCCAAACATAATCTTGAGAAAACGAATGAGTATTCCATCCTAAAACTGGATAATATTGATGACTATGAACAACGGTCTGTAAACCAGGTAAATAAGAATTTACAAAAGCAGAGTCACTAGTGCACCCTATTCGTACAGTTAATTGATCCATGTTACTAGGAGAGCCCAATGAGGTTACATCAAACCCTATGGATTTAATGACACTACCCGCTTCCATCCCCATTTGCAAAAGCTCGGTCTTAGTATAAATAATTTGATGTTTTACTCCCCAATAAAATCTTCCATATACTGAAGGAAATGATGTTGAAGTGGTAGTAGTGGTGGCGCTAACTCCAATAACTCCTTGATTAATGACCCCCGAAACCTGATTAGCCATAACCCCACATGAAGCGGAGACCGTGGTCGGAAAATCTACTTCCAAATTTACAGTGTCACCCACACAAATTACAGAATCCGCAGATAATGTAAAGCTATTTGGAATACCTTTTAATAAACCAATAGAAACTTGTTGTTCTCGATAACAACCCAATCCACTAGAAACCCGAATTTTAAATATTTCTGGTTGTGTAGGAAAGATAAAGGGGTTAGAAATAGATGAATCACTTAGTGCGCTGCTAGATTGCCAATTATAGGAGTAATTTGACCCTGTCGGATTTACAGTGGCCACAAGCTGAAGACTATCAAAATCACATACCGAAGTATCACTTGTTAAATTTAATGTAAAAGAAGGTACAACGTTAACTACAACCGTATCTAAATTAGAACAGTTAACATTATTTGTATTCGACACCAACAAATAGGTGGTGGTAACTGAAGGGTTAACAATTGGATCGGCACATTGAAAACAAGTAGCATGCGTCACCATTGGAGATCCACTTATTACAGACCAAACAAATGACGATCCACCAGAAGCCTGCAATTGCACCGAATCTCCAAAACAAATTACTTCATCTTCACCCGCGTATGCCGATGGATTCACCTGGATATCAAAACTAGTTACCATCATCCCTCTTACCGGGCAAGCATCATCAAGGGCGGTAATGGAGAAATTATAAAAACTCTTATTCTCCAGCCTTGGTGTCCAAGAAACATTTACT
This sequence comes from uncultured Flavobacteriales bacterium, assembly GCA_913057875.1. Classification (GTDB taxonomy): domain Bacteria; phylum Bacteroidota; class Bacteroidia; order Flavobacteriales_G; family Salibacteraceae; genus CAJXZP01. The sequence goes on along the minus strand of CAJXPI010000049.1, from coordinate 11,781 downwards.
ATTGAGGGGTTACCAGGGGTAATAGTAACCAAAGCCGTACTATCTAAGGCTTGGTAAATATTATGAGAAATAGAAATAGTATCTGCTAAATTGGTGTCGGAAATGGCTATATCAAAACTCAGGTTATGTCCCAAACAAGCCTCCATAGAATTAGAATCGACCAGAGTGGCTCCATTTAAATTGTAAATTCCAGGACTATCAACCTCAGGAATTGCATTAATACAATTTTGGACCACCACCTGGAGGTCTCTCATAATGGTTCCTTTCAGCAGACCGGAAATACGGTCATATTTCTCTACGCGCACCACCAAAACATAAACACCAACTGCGGTAGGTGTAAAGGAAATTTGACCAGTTGCAGAATCTAGCACTAAATTATTACCGGAAATGGGTTGTAAATACGAATACGTTCCAAAATAAGCCGTCAACGTATTGGCGTCTTCGTATGCAGGAGATAAAGTATACACAACGCTATCCCCCTCTAAATCAATTACACCAACATTGTAGTCAACTTGAGTATTTAAACATACATATGGGGCAGGAATACTTGTAAAATAAGGAGACGATTGACAACTATCAATACCTGAATTTAAAGTAGCGAAAAGATACGTTCCTGTACCTCCAGGATTTACCAAATTAGAAACTTGCATATTTCTACAACAACTTGTCCAATTCAATGTCCATGTATTACACGGACTACTTAAAACCACAATTCCTGAAAATGAAACCATTTGGACTCCTGGCCAAGAACCTCCATTACATGTGGAATTTGCAATTTGACTTGGACATAATACAGAAACCTCAGCAGTGCTCTGAAGCACTAAATTGGCCGATACGGAATTACCACAAGTACTACTGAAGTTTAATTGAGCGGCATTAGGCAATGCAATACCTGCACAATCTCTGAAAAGATTAAGGGTTACCAGAAAAGAATCCTGACCAACACACTCATAGATAATATCTCCCCCAGAAATATGGGATGCATCTACCCTCGCAAATGACAACAGGGAAATTACCAATAAAACAATTTTGTTATTTTTCATAGTATAAGAATTAAAAAAAGATTTCCGTTAAAACAGGTTATAAATACGGTTACGAATTTACAAATCTTATTCCATAAAAACTTATTTTTAGGGTAATAGAAGTTAGGCCACTTTCTCACTTTACCTAGGCCCACTAACAAGATCTCCCAATATTCATTTACAAATTCGACTAATTACACGCATCAGGATTAATAATATCAACTTAGGGTTTAATGATCTTTTTACTAAACTGAATATTCTCTCCCTTTATCTTAATCGCATAAATACCTGGAGCACATTCTTCCAAAGAAATAGTATTATGATTTTTAGAAGTTTCTAGGGTATGAACAACTTTACCCATATTGTCCAAAACTTGAATAATAACACTTTCCTTTTTAGGGATTTCAATGTTTACAAATTCCTTTACGGGATTTGGGTAAACTAAAACACCCTCCATATTTTCCATTTCCGAAATGCTAACAGGCCAAGTTTCAAAGCAGTTGGATGTTGCCACACAATTACCTGCTTTTATTTCAACGGCAAACCTTCCTTTAATTCCTGGAATATAGGTTGACGATGTGGCACCTGGAATAGGGACATTGCCATTATTACAATCTAACCATTGATAAATATATCCAGCCCCCGCAGTGGCATACAGTTCTAATCCCGTATTTGTTACGTTTGTTTGAGGTGCCTCTAAAACGTGAATAGTATCAAGAGTCGTCCCCGTGCATCCATTCACATTGGTATAACTAATTTCAATCTCCCATGATCCTAAACCTTTATCTGACGGCACAAACTCTCCATTTTGACCAAAAGGAACAATATTTAAAGAGTCAGCTTGACCTAGGCTGCCTAATGGGCGCTGAGTAAAACTAACACCTGCTCCAAATAACCAAGGTTGCACAAAAATCTGGGCTGTAGATTGAGAAATACAATAGGATGGCTCCTCAATAATTTCAGCATTATCAATTTCATCAACCGTTACCGTAATACTATTCGATGAATTACAGGCTCCTACTTCATCTGAAACGATAATATCTATAGTATAATTACCTGGGGCAACATTAGTTGCATCAAATACACCACTGGCTTGAACGATTGAATTTGGATCAGAAAAACTAACATAAGGATTTGATCCTTGATTAGGGGCTGATGAAAATTGCACATACTGGGTTAAATTAATACGATCACCCTGACATAAAGAAACGGCATTTTGAGATAACACAAATTGATAAGGCTCAATTAGGGTAACAAACCCTGTATCTGAACTATAGCAGGGTGAATTAAGAGTATAAACCACTTCATACGGACCTGCTGGTAATCCTACTGGATCAAATGTTCCTAAAGTAGAGTCTAAAATTTGCATCCCAGACCAAACACCACCACTTGTAGTCGCTGCTAATTGCAAAGAACTGGTTCCGGTACATATTTCTGGTTCAATAAATGAGGCATCCGGCAATCCTTGAACCGTGATCATAACCGTGGAGTCATTAGAACATAATGCTGGTGTTGGAATATTATAATTAATTGGCCAGGTACCTACCCCTGCTGTAGCGGGGTCAAATACACCCGAGGCACTAATTCCAGTTCCGGTAAAAACACCTCCCGGTTTGAAAGGTACTAACGTTTGAATACCTGAATTCAAACACACCAATGAATCGTAACTAAATCCCGCATCGAACTGACTTGAATTTACATTAACATTGGTATTTATGGTGTCACTGCAACCACCACCCACATTTGATATAACCAATTGATAATTGGTATTGAATACTGGTGATACATTGGTTATTCTATTTGAAGGTGTGCCCACGGTTCCTGCTGGTGTCCATGAATAAACATAGTCATTTGAATCTATTCCATAATAGTATCCAAATCGCACATTAGGTCTTGCATTTGATGACGTAGGAGTAATTCCAGTACCATAACAAACATTACTTAGAGAACTGTGCTCAAAAATGCATCTTGGTGCCCCTACATTGGTGTAATAGGATCGAACCGTCATAGAACCTAATGCAAAGCCTTTACTATGACATATTTCAATTACTATATTTGAATTTCCATCCCAGTCATAAGGGGTTGGAAATATTAATTGATCCCATCCTGCACTAGGAATATGACTGGAGGAGTAAAAAACTTGAGTTAAACCAGTTTCCCAGTTACTCAAAAAACTACTAGAAGTACATCCCATCTTTACGGTTAAATCAGTAAAACTAGTTTGATTGACATTAGATACAATTTCAAAGGCGATATCAGAAATTTTTCCTTTGCTAAAACCTAAGGCTTGTAATTCGGCAGCAGTAAATAATATTTGATGACGCGATCCCATTGAATTTCTTTCATAAATTTCAGCTTGCAAAGTACTCGTATGCGTCAAACTTGAATTCCCCACCACTTTAAGGTTGGCTTTGCCATAAACATCTGTAGCAAATCCGCAAGAAGCAATGGGGGGAAAACTTCCTAAATGACCTGAAAGCTGCGTTGAGCCTCCGGAGCAAATAATCGTATCTCCTGTTACATAGTTACCGCCCGGGAAGTATCCAGAAATACTTACATCCACCGTTTCTTCTTGCACACAAGCGCCATTTGCAACTACTAGCTTATATTGGATATTACCTAATGGGCTTGCCATAGGGTTAGCAATGGTATCCAAATTCAAACTTGAACCCGGAGTCCATAAATACTCATAATTTCCAGATGCAGGAACAACAGAAGAAGATAAAGGAATGGACGCTCCGGAACAAATGGTCGTATCGGGCGTAGCGTTAATTGAAAAGTTGGGTCCAATATTCACTGCTACGGTATCCGTATTTCCGCAGGAACCCGAAATATTTGAAACCACTAGATAAGTTGTATTTGCGGAGGGAAACATTTTTGGGTTAGCACACGTTGAACATGTGGCATTATACCCTGAAGAAGAAGAGTTAGTATTTAATGCCGGACCGTTTATTACGGACCAAACGATATTTGTGCCTCCAATAGCTTGCATTTGTACCGAATCACCTGCACAAATATTATGATTGGCTCCGGCATAAAACCTTTGATTGAAGTGAATTTTGATAGACTTTGTGGCTTGTCCTAAAATTGGACATCCATTGTCTTTTACAACTAATCTAAAAAAATCGGTCCCTAACCTTCCTAGCGGAACAAGCCATTTAATGTTAATTATCATCGGGTTAGATCCTGAGGTTGTAACAATTACATTGGAATCTAAAACATCATAAATATCATGGGTTAAACTCAAAACATCTGTGCTGTTTGAATCCCATGCAGTGATATCAATATCTAAGCTATCTCCTGCGCACATATTTAAAGTACCGTTTACGAATGACCCATCTCCATTATTAACCAATCCCGTAGCAGAAAAATTAGGTTGCTTCATGGAACCTCCAGTTGAAACAGTTATCACCATATCTCTTTGAACAGCCCCTTTAAACACTCCTGTTAACCTATCATATTCAGACACTCTTACTCCTAATAAGTAACTCCCAGTAAGAGTAGGTGTAAAATTTAATTGACCAGATTGGGAATCAAGAATTGCGTTTGTAGCGGGCAACGGTGAAAAGAAAGTATACGGAAATACGTATGGTGTTAATAAACTTGCACTTTCTCTTCCAGGGGCAAAATGGTATTCTAAACTATCTCCATCTGGGTCAATTGCTCCAAAATTAAACTGAGCAGATTGGTTGAGAAAAACTATGGGTGCTCCAGGTGAATTAAATACCGGTGATGAGTTAGTGGCTGAAACGATAGAGTTCAAACTTGCCGATATATAGGTTGATAAACTTCCTGGATTGGTCAGGTTGGAAATAGTGTTCGGACGACAACAACTTTGCCAACTCATAGTCCAAGATGAACAAGGTGGACTCAAAACCACGAGGCCCGAATAAACATGTTCTTCCATTCCTGGCCATGTTCCACCTCCACAGGTAGTATTTGATAGTTGGAGGGCGCATATTTGTGAAATTTCACTACTTGATTGAAAAGGAAGGTTTGTCACTAGGCTATTTCCACAAGAACTAGAAAAACTCACACTTGCAGAACTAGGGGCTGATACTCCCGAACAATCTCTAAACAATCTTAGCCTTATCAAAAACGTATCTTGCCCTACGTTTTCATAAGTAATATCTCCACCTGTAATATGGGTGGCTTGTAGAGAGAATTGTGCACCAATAGTGAATAAAAGGGCGAATAGAAATTTGAAGTATTTCATAGTATTTAGGTTTGGTATTATCGTTCTGGGTTTTGACGGCATTATTTTAAAATAGTTGTCTAATTAACAGCTTTTAACGCATTCTTAATTATCTGTTAGCTTACATTAACAAAACATCTTCAATAAACCGCTTACCCACATGTTCATTAATTTTTTCAACTATTTTCACCTTGGCAAAACTTAACTCTTGACGTAAAGCGGAAGAGTCTAAACGAATCAACAAAACTTTATCTCTCAATTCAATACTTTGGGTATGCTTATAAATACTTGGGCCCATGATAACCTCCCATGATTGCCACAAATCGGTTTCCGTTACTTTGTTTTCTAAACGATAGGCTTTAAGCATTTTTTTTATTGCTTCGCCAAGTGTATTTTGATTTGGATCATCCATTTCTATTCTGCCTTTTTAACTTCAAATACTCGGGGCTCAATATCAATATCTTCAAATAACTTCACTACCCGCTCTGTATTGGTATCTGAAATAAAAATTTGTCCAAAATTATGATCACTCACTAATTTCATTAATGCTTTTACTCTTTTTGCGTCCAGTTTATCAAAAATGTCATCTAGTAACAAAATGGGCTTTTTGCCTTTTATGTTTTTAATGATTTCAAACTGGGCAAGCTTTAATGCTAAGAGATATGTTTTTTGTTGGCCTTGAGAGCCGTACTTCTTTACGCTATGCTCATCAATTAAAAACTCTAAGTCATCCTTATGAATACCTACCTTGGTATGCTGTGATCTTAGTTCTCTTTGTAAATTTTCAGCAAACAGTTCTGAAAATGTGGCATCGTTTAATTGCGACACATAAGCTAAAGAAACCACTTCTCTATTCCCCGAAATAAGATCATAATATTTCTGAAAAATTGGAATAAATTCCATTAAAAATTGTGTGCGACTATCATAAATAGGCTTAGCATATTGCTCCATTTGATCGTTCCATAAATCAAGCGACTCCTGATCAAAGTATTGGTTTTCAACAAATGACTTCAGCAAAGCGTTTCTTTGAATTAATGCCTTGTTATACTTTAACAAGTTTTCAAGGTACACTTTGTCGTATTGACTAATTACTCCATCAATAAATTTTCTTCGAACCTCACTACCTTCAATTATTAAATTAGCATCAGCAGGAGAAACCATCACTAAAGGAAACAAACCAATATGATCTGCCAATCTTTTATACACCTTTTGATTTCGTTTAACGACCTTTTTCTTTCCTTGCTTTAATCCAATATAAATTTTTTCATCTCTACTATCAAACTCATATTCTCCTTGGACGATGAAAAAATTTGAATCGAAATTGATGTTATTAGAATCTATTGCATTAAAAAAACTTTTAGAAAAAGACAGGTAATAAATGGCATCTAACATGTTCGTCTTACCCACTCCGTTATTGCCCGTAAAACAATTAATAGAATCGCAAAACTCGTAGTTTGCTTCGAGGTGATTCTTGAAATTTATTACCGAAATTTGCTTGAGGTGCATCAAATAGTTTTAGTTGTGAACAAAAGTAAGTACAAAAAACCTTGTTTAGGTTTGAATTATTCAACAATCAATTGCACGAAATAAATATATTTGCAGCCTTAAAATCTAGTTTAAAATGAGTCAACATCAAGTAGAAGAAGAAGATATTAACATTGGAGAGGCATATTCAAAGGCCGAAAAGTTTTTGGACGAGAACAAGCAATCCATTGGTATTGCTATTGCTGCAGTGGTAATTGTTGTTCTTGGTACATTTTACTATTTCAATATGTACTTACCCCCAATAAAGAAAGAAGCCGCTATTGAAATTGCTGGAGCCCAAAGAGCTTTTGAAGCAGATTCGTTCAATCTTGCCATTAATGGTAACAATGAATTTATGGGTTTCGAAGAAATTATTGAATCATACGGTTCAACAGAAGTAGGAAATACAGCAAAGTATTACATGGGGGTTTCCTTGTTGCAAACGGGTAACTATGAAGAAGCTATCGACTTTATTAAGTCATACTCTGCGGGTGACCACATAACTAGAGCTACTAAAGAAGGGGTAATTGGTGATTGTTTATCTCAACTAGGAGAATACGAGAATGCTATTTCTGCGTATGAAAAAGCAGCTAATGCTTACGTTAATGATTTTTCAACTCCTATTTATTTGAAGAAAGCCGGTGTTACTGCTGAAAAAATTGGAGATTACGCTGCGGCAGTTACTTACTATGAAGAAATTAGCAAAGACTATTCAGCATCTGCGGAAGGTAGAGATATTGAAAAATACCTTGCTCATGCGCAAGCCTTAATGAATTAGTATTTCTAAGATATTATTATTTGAAAGAGCTCGTTCTATTGAACGGGCTTTTTTTATGCCTATATGTTCTGAAGCCCCGAAACGAATAAATTAATTCATGGCAACGGTTTTTGCTCAAACTCATGATATCATGTACAGAAAAAGAAAATATGGATCACAGGATCGCATTGATATTGAAAATGAACATTAGTATTTGATTATTCCGAAAATCTATACCCTCGATGATCAATCTAATAAGATAATTCTGATGTTTGCTCCCTCTTTTTCCAGTCTATTTACCTAATAACGGTAACCGTACCATACTTAACCTCGTAATCTGTTCTGGGTCCTTTTTTCGCAAAGTTGTACTTCAAAACGTACGTATATACACCAGCGCTAACTTTCTCTCCATCAAGTGTCCCATCCCATTTTTGGCTTTGGTCCAAGGAGTTAAATATTTCTTTTCCCCAACGGTCGTATACATAGAAATTGAAAGCCTTTAATTCACAAATGGTTTCTGGTCCAAACGTTTCATCAAGGCCATCTCCATTTGGAGTAAAAGCAGAGGGCATAAATATATTACACTCGCAATGAATAAATTCAACCTCAATAGTATCCTCTATAGCCCCGCATAAGTTGGTTACCTGCACTAAATATTCACCATCTTCATAAATAGAATAGTAAGATAATTCAGAACCGTCAAACCATAGATAATCTGTAGCGTTATACCAATATGCATCTACATCTAGTATATCTCCCAAACACATTATCGTATCTGAACCTAAATTAATTTGGGGTAACGTAGTGAAAGAGAATTCCACCGAATCGGATACCGTACCACATACGTTAGTAACATCCACCCAATACAAGCCCGCCTCTGTTACCCAAATCGTAGAATCAACGCTTCCGTTACTCCATAAATAACCCGCACTATCTGAACCTGCGCTTAAATTGATAACATCACCAACACATACCAACGAGTCCTCCCCTAGGTCAACATTCATAACTGTTGCATCCTCAACCAATAATGTATCTGAATTAAAACAATTTCCTTTAGTAACCCTTACCCAATATGAACCTGGGTTTGTGATGTCGTAAAGTGCATTCACTGATCCATCCTGCCATAGGTAACCTGCACCTGAAACAACATTACCTTTTCTAAATGTTGTACCGGCACATAAAATTGTATCCATACCCAAATCTGCTAATGGTTTAGGCTCAACACTAACGGTAATACTGTCTGAAAAACTACAATTTAAAGAAGTGACGGTTACCTTATATTGTCCCACACTATTTACCGTAATGGAGGGTTGTGTTGCTCCTAAATTCCAACTGTAAGTTGCTCCCGGATAGGAGGCATCCAATATCAAAGTATCCGGATCACAAATAAGAGTATCAGGTCCTAAATCAATTATTGGGATTGAGTTGTATTGGAACACCACCGTATCATAACTATGGCATTTACTAATGGTCACGTCTACCCAATAAGTGTCTGCCTGAGTCACTAATAAAGTATTAGAATTAGTCCCATCTTTCCACACATAAGTTGCGCCAATATTATATGCATCCAGATAAAACTGGTCTCCATCACAAGCTACCACATCAGGTCCAAGATTAACAACTGGGTAAGTCGTAATGGCTAGATTCATGGTATCTGAAGCATAACAATTAGCTAAAGTTACATTCACCCAATAATTTCCGGCCACCGTGGCATTAAAAACAGAATCAGTGGAGCTGTCTTGCCAAAAATAACTGGCTCCATTGGTTTGACTTTCCAATTCCAAGGTATCCCCTATACAAATACTAGTATCTACCCCTAAATTCACTAACGGTACCGGATTAAAAGTAGTAACAACAGAATCTCTGGAAGTACAGGTATTTATAGTTAAATCTACCCAAATTATTCCAGTTCCCCAGACTAAAATTGCTGAGTCTTGTTGTCCTGTGCTCCAATTGTAGGTGGCGTTTGGTTGATACACATCCAAATCTAAAGTATCACCATCACATAATATGGTGTCATTCCCTAACCAAACTGTTGGATAATTATTTACGATTACATTTACCGAGTCTACAGTAGTTCCACATCCATTTGTAACTTCTACCCAAACTAATCCAGTACCGTAAACAGATAAAATAGAATCCGAAGAACCGTCACTCCATAGATATGTTGATGCTGGGTGGCTTGCATCATAAAGAATGGTATCTCCAATACAAATATTAGTGTCGCCCCCCAAATCTACTATTGGTTTTGGCCCAGAACTAATTTGAATACTATCAGAAACAACACAACCGTTTACATCCACCTCTACCCAAAATTGGTTCATGGTAGTTGCGTTATACGTTGGATTGGTAGATGCATCTTGCCATAAATAAGAACCATTTGGTATTGTACCATCTAAAACAATGGTGTCACCCGGACAAATAGTGGTATCTGCACCCAAATCAAGAGGCGGCTCTACTACGGCTATCGTAAAAAAGCGTGTAGAATTACTTGGAATAATCGCATTTGAAATTCCTCTTACTGTAATGATTCCTGCATTATTTGAAATACTTAACCCATTTCCATTTGCATATACAGATGCATTTGAAAAATTACCATTATCATCTATTAAGAGTCTTAAACAACTGGCATTATAAAAAGAAGCGCAATTCAAAGTTGTTAAATCAAAATTGATTGTGTCGGTACAATTTGTATTTTGAACTTTCCATTCTCGTGTTAACCTTTCTGTTAAACCAAAGCCAGCAGGAACTTCATTATTAGCAGCAACAGAAGAACACATGGACCCATTATTACTTCCTACCATCACATAAGAAACATTTGAAGTAAAGCTGCCTGTATTTGCCGTATTGTAGGTCTTTAAAGAATCTAAATAAACCCTTGTAATATCATCAAATGAATGGGATTGCTTTTGAAGTAACCCTTGGTTATCATCCCGGCCTATTCCAATTACATCATTGTGATAAGCAGTCCCAAAGGAAGCATCCCATACAACGGAACCTGTTGTAGAAGTATAATCGCCTTGAGTTCCTCCACCTGTGTTGTACAAGGTAGAGCCATATTTTATGGCTAAATAAGAATGAACTTTGTGCATTTCCACATTGGTTAGATCAGCATCATAAAAAATCACCTCATGGATATAACCTTTTAAACCAGAGTTACCGTGTAAACCTCCAACTCCTGTAGGTTTAACACCTATATATAGCCCGTCAGCCCCCGAAGATGCCGAAGCCGAAGAAGTCGTCCATAAATACGATTGATTAAAGAAACTCATGCTGCTAGAAGAACCTCTATTTCCTTTGTAGGAAATCACAGCTGGCTTATGAATTTCTGGCCAGTTTCTACAGGCATTTGCAGAAACAGATCCTTTACCAATAGCCATTCGACCATTAACCCCCAAGTTTCTTAATTGAATAGCATCTAATCCATCATTATAAGCCAAAAAATGGTCATTCGCCTTTCCCACATAATCCTCATAATAGTAGGCCAAGAAAAATGTTCCTTCATCTCCAGCATATCTATTATCTAACAAATTAGAAATAGAACTATTGGTAAGAACTTGATTGGGATTAGAATTTGCGTTATTAAAATAAATAGTGGTATTGTAGTTCGATATATTTCCTGCCGGAGTTCTTGTAGCTTGAGGGTAGGGTGTTGCTGCATCTGAAACCGAAAGTGCATTCACACCAGTTGGAAATGTAGTTGTCCAGGAGCTTACATTACCAATGGTTAGACCATCCGGTTTAAACCAAGCCGATAAATTAGTAGTACCCACATTTCCAGGATTTTGAGCAAGACCCCAGTTTCCACTAATTAAAGTCAGAAAAAAGACAAGTAGATTTTTTAGCATACCCTTATATTCTGTATAAATTTTATTCGCACCAAAATAGTATAATTTTCATTTTAACTATTGAATAATAGACTAATTTTCCTCTATAAAATTAGAATTTTAACCTTATGTAAACCCTTTATTATGATATGTCGAAACCTAATTCACAAGGTTGCCCAATTAGAACTATTTTTGCGACCTCAATTTTATACATACAATGGGGAAAACCCAATCTTCACTTTTAGGTTCAGACAGCATCAATAAACTATTGGTAAGTCAATCCGTTCCGGCTTCTATCGGAATTTTGGTGATGTCAGTATACATGATTGTTGACACCATTTTTGTGGGTCAATGGGTAGGGCCACTGGCGATTGCGGCTATTACGGTAGTTTTACCTATCACTTTTTTAATCTCTTCGGTAGGAATGGCCATTGGTGTAGGTGGTGGCTCTATCAT
>CAJXPI010000048.1 GCA_913057875.1 uncultured Flavobacteriales bacterium | reverse complement strand
ACGAGATGCTCAGGAGTCTCGTGGGCTCGGAGATGTGTATAAGAGACAGGGCGTTATTCTTGAAGCTGCTGCCCTAGGAGTGCCAAGCATTGTGAGTAAAGAAACGAATATGGCGGATTATTTGGAAAAGTATACCGCGGGGTTTTCTTTAGAGGAGAATAATTCGGAACAAATTCAGAAATCAATGCAAAAGGCCACAGAAACAAAGATGAATAATAGGTTAGAGGAACTGCAAATTGGAGCTGTTCAAATGGTGTTAAAGGAATTTGATTGGAGAAGCATTGCCGCAAGGGTAACAAAAATGTATGTATAACAAAAAAATTCCATATTGGGTGAAGCGTATTTCAACCGTACTCATTATTATTTTGAGTATTAAGATAGCAGGCTATTTCTGTATTGTTGAAGACCGTACGATTAACCAAATTTTTAAAGTGATTTCTCGTACGGGAATGACTGGGGTTATTTTGTTGGTGTATTTGCGTTTAATTAAATTAGGATGTCAAACTACTTTTAGGAATGAAAATATATTAGCGATCATTTTGTATGGGGTGTATTTATTTTTGGGGGTTGCTTCTTTTGGTTGGTCTACCGATGTGAAGTATTCCATTTTGCAATGGTTAATGACATTTGAAAGCTTGGTATTTGTGGTGCTTTTTATGCGAGTAATAGGCTTAATTAATTTTTACTTCCCCCTATACACCGTAAGCTTGATAAAAGTTTTTACCATGGCTATTTTTCCAATAATGCTGATATTCTTATTTGGAGCGTTATTTGAACCTGATTTGTTTTTTAGAGGTATGCGAGGAGGAGAAGAGCAACGTCTAGGAGGTTATTATATGAATCCAAATGAATTAGGTATGTTATCCAGCATTGGTTCGGCAATGACCTATTTGTATTTGCAGCAAACCTCAAAAAAAATAGGTCCTATAATTATGATGGTGGCAGCCTTAATTGTTTTGGCTTTAACTGCTTCCAGATCCTCGGCTATTGGCTTTTTGTTAATAATTGGAATTTTAATTCTACAATCAGATAATAAAAACCTGAAAATCACCATGTTTGTGGGTGTGGCTTTGGTTGTTCCTGCTATTTTGAAATTCGTGATTTTCAAAGATGGGGGAGGGGTGAATGAGGTGCTGAGTATGACAGGTAGAATCCCTTTCTGGAAGGCTTTATTGAACGAAGGCATTATTCAAGAACCGTTTTTTGGTTTTGGTTTCATGCGTATTAACTATACCGATTATTTTGAAAGCTTAAATACCTATGCCGCTAAAATGACTCATAATACCTTCATGCAAGTGTTGATGAACCTTGGTTTTGTAGGGTTTTTTGTGGCGTTTTGGCAATTGATAACCACGATAAGCAATTATGTGAAAGAACGAAAAACAAGTATTTATGGCGACTTTTTCATTGCTATGTTTATCCCTATTTTTATAAATTCTCTTACCGAATTTGGTATTTTCGGAGAAACGAATTATGGTATTTTATTCTATCAGTTCTTAATCCTTTTATTTGTTTTTAAAGTACGAACCCATCTTTCCAAAAATGAAAACTATACTCTGCGATTGTTCCAAAAAAGATGGCATTTAGATTCCAATAATCTCCCCGTAGAATAAGCCGATTTTACAAATGTTATATTGAACAACTTACTTCTCAGCTAGAGGTAAGCCCCCCAATTTTTTATAGGGTAATGTAATAGTTGAAACTAGCTAGTTTCTTGTGTAATGTATTGATATTACAATTAGTAGTACTAATTCCCAAATAGGGAAGTTTTTTTCCTGAATTGGGAATGTTTACTAATTTATTTCAAATCAAATATGCGTTAAGTTATTGTTGTTTAGTTGTTTGTAAATTTTATTAGACATGGCACTTTCTTCGCTTGGGCGTGGTCAACTAAAACACAGATTATGAAACAAATACTTTTTTCACTTCTAATATACGCCACCAGTTTTACCGTTTGGTCTCAAACTCAACCGGAATTAAGTTCAACAATAACGCCTGAAATAACCGTTTGCGGAGACGCTGGATTCTATGAGGTGAAATTGGTTAATAATTCGTCTAATTTTTTGGGGAACCAAACATCAATAGTTTCCGATCAAATTACGGTGAATTCTCAAAATTCTGGTCACCATAATTATACGCCATCTGCTTCGATAGTAGATGAATTGACCATTACAAACACAGGTAACGGTCAGGTGGATATAAGAATTTTTCAAGCGGTGTTGATAAAGAAAATAATTTTTATTAGCCCTAATCAGGGATCTTCAAAATTACGAGCAGGAGGTAATTGGCCCTATCCTTCCGTTCAGTATTGTACAATTGTTGACCCCGGTAATGTTGCCGTTTTTGAAAATTCGGTCACTCAAAATACAAATTCAAATGATTGTGCTAGTGCTCCTGGGGGACTAGATTTTACCGTTGCATTACCTACCGGATTGGATTATGTAGCTAGTTCGTTAAATGAATCAACGAATAAGAATGTTCAAGAACATAATGTATCTCAAAACTCTGGTTTGGTATTTTCTAGTAATGGAATTGCTTCCGGAGATTCTATCGTTTTTGAAATCCAAATAAAGGCTAATTTGGATGCAATAAGTTTTCAGCAGCAAGGAAATGTATTTCGAAATCAAGTGAGCGTTGATCTGGGAAATAATACCCTAAACCATTCTTCTTCCGCTTACAATGTGTTGTATGCTGCGTTGAGTATTTTAAATGTAAGTCCTACCTCAAAAAATGTGGTTACAGGAAATACGTTTACTCGTAATATCACCATTATTAATGCCGGAAATGGTAAGTTGAGCTCATTTAGCCTGTCAGATATCAGAAATGCGTCAGGCTTAGATTTAATAGCTACTTCTCTGGGGACTTTAAATGGGGCTCAGACCTCCATTTCGTTTACCGGGGCGGATTTTGCGAATGTGGGAAATAATGATGCTTATTTTAATACAAATGAGCAATTAGTGGTTACTCAAACCTTATCTGCAAATGGATGTACTGAAGGTACAGTTAGCTCTAGTTTAAAAACGTCCTGGGGTTGCAACTCTCAAGAAAGAGAATCATCTACTTCCTATGGACATGCTACTATAAGCTTAAAGAATCCTAATTTAACTATTGCGCACAATAGTAGTTTATCTTCCTGTTTTTCAAATCAGCAAAGTGATCAATTAATAAGGTTAGTGAATAACGGCCAAGGCTACGCAACCAATGTAGCCGTTGACATTTACAAGTCGAATGGTGGCGCCTATAATCAAGATTTATTTTCAGCCATAGATGAGGCCAGTGTTACTTATAAAGTTGGCAGCAATGGTTCTCCTATATCTATTTCACCAATTACTTATGCTACCCGAAATGACGGAGCTTATAGTTGCCTGGGAAGTAACCCCATTGGACGCGTAGTCGTAAATTTACCTATGGACATAGCTCCCGGTGAAACGGTGTTTATTGAATGGAGATCATTGCATTGCTGCATAAATGAGTGTGCAAATGAGGCTTTAATGGGATGGAAGTATCAAGTGGATTATCAAGATATGTGTGGTAATAATTCGTATTCTAGTACAAAAACGGGAGAAGAGCCAACCGAGTTAAATATGACTTTATTTACAGAGACTCCAACTGATATTAATGCAGGTGAAACTTTACCGTTCGTGTACACCATTTCTAGTCACGATAATAATTTACCGGTTTCCAGTACATCAAGATATGAGGTAATCGCTACGCTTCCTGATGGCTTAGACTGGGCAGGAGGTACTGATGATTTCGTTTGGAAATCGAGTCCTGATTTTTGGACACCAATATCGGTTAATTTCAATTCTGGTACACGAGAAGTTACTGCTTTGTTTGCTGTTCCAGAACCTTTCAATATTCAGAAGTCAGAAATTAGAATGAATCTTACAGGAAATTGTAGCAACGCCAACTCTGGAAACAAAAGTATTGTTCTTGATATCAACTATATACCAGATACTTCTTGTGGATCGTGTAAAGTGGAAATGGTGTGTAATAAAACCACTACAACCAAATTGCATTGTCCTATTGGTAATTGCGAAGGATTACATTTTTTATCCTTTAAAACGCGGAGAACAAATTATGGTAGTCCAGACAATGATGCCAATGGACTTGCCGATAATACAGGTTTGTTAAATATGTCCAAAGTAAAATCTAACCGTGTAATGGTGGGAGATACGTTGGAAACTGTTTATAAATCCGTGGTAAGAACAGGATCGAATAACAGTCAATTTTATAATTTCTTTGTGGAGGCAGATATTGATTTTGGTCAAAACTTTGATTTTGTGGATGGGGAAATTGTTATTTATGATGGCGCGACTCAGACGAACTATACGTGTACTAATTTTCAAACTAGTGTGGTGAATGGTAATGGAAATTCGCGTAAGTTTAGATATTCCTTTTTACCTAATTATGATTGTACGGGTTTACCTAACACCCCAGGAGGTGGAGGTAATTTCTACTTTACCCACAATGATTCGATCACATTTAAGGTGCGCTATCGAGTTACAGGAAATATTGGAGGTGACGTAGAAGAGGTGACCATTGATAACGATTTGTTCACCAGCGCTTTTAGTGCTCCTTGGGGAGCAAATTCAGGCCAGTTAAATTCGGATAAATGGGCATGTGATGATTATGATGGTAGATTTACATTAATTGGTTATTTCTTTGATAATAAATCTGCGAATAGACTGACCGTCAAAAGTTGTACCCGAGTGGTTCAACAGACATATAAATTTAGTGTAGGCGATTGTTGCGATAATTTTGAGGGAGGAAATTTATTTCCATACGAGTATAGAAATTGGGCGCATATTAAAGAAGTGCGTATAAGTATTCCTACAGATTACGAGGTAGTGCAGGTATATTTTAATCAAAAAAGAACCAAAACTACCAATCAATCCACCACTCAAACGGTACAAAGTTTGGTGCCATTTCATAACAGTGGGGGGCATATGCATTTTAATCTAGAGCAGCATTATAGTGCTTTTGGTGGCTCTTTGGACTATAGTGATGATGGTTTTAGTGGAACTGTATTTATTGAGCTTGCGCCTACCTGTGATGTTCCTTTAAACACATATCAGGATATTGATTGGGAGTTTCAATTTGCAAAAAATGATATTATTGGAGGAGGTGTGACTTCTTTTTTAACTGCGAGCCCTGATAGAATTCGATACAAACCGACAACTTTGAACTTAGTTTCTTCAAATCCAATAGTGGATGGACTTGGAAGAACGGTAAACTGGAACTTACAGGTAAAAAATACCACCTCCAATTCAAGTGCTGCAAATGCATGGGTGCATTTTAAATCTCCTTCTTCTGGAGTAAATGTGCAGCATGTTATCGATAATGCTACTGGAGATACGTTATCCCTTAATGCGGATTATTTTAAATTGGGAACTATTGGAACTAAAAGTACCAAATCACTGAGTGTAATTGCGACCTATTCTGGTTGCGCTCCCGATCAATTAGTGGCTTATTCGGGTTATGAGTGTTCGGGGTATCCGAGTGATTTTGCGCATTTTTATTGTACCTACACTACGTATAGTCTCGAGGTAGAACCGAAAAACGCAGAACCACAAGTAACTATTTCAGGTACAACCGTAGGTGATGATTGTAGTAATGTGGTAGAGGTAACTATTGAGGTGGCCAGTGTTCGATTTGCCCACCTAGATAGTATTGAGGTAGATATTGAAGCCATTGGTAATACCATGAACTTTATTAGTGGTTCTGGCCAATTAAAGTATCCGCTTTCAGGTTCTTTTGCCACTGTTACCAACCCAGTAGAATTAAATGGAGTAGCAACGTATAAATTAAATGATATAAATGAAGAATTGAGTTCCGAAGGTTTGGTAGGCGTTTTAGATGTTTCAAAAAATCGATTTCAACTGAAATTTCAAATGCAGTTGGGTACCGACTTTGAGGCAGGGGATTTTGTGCAAATTGCGATAAAAAGCCAGGAGATATGTGGCCGAGTTTTACCGCAAATAAATCTCGCCTACGACCCTTCGATTCAATTCAATGTGAATACAATTGCGGGCCTTTCTAACGATGCGTCTGATTCCTGGGGCATTGCTTGGGGTGATTATGATAACGATGGGTTTGATGATATTTATGTTGCAGAGTATAGCCAAAATAAAGCCAGTTTTTTATACCATAACAATGGTGATGGTACTTTTACAAAAGAAACTAGCGGAGTCATTGTTTCTGATGGAGGAAGCGCCATTGCGGGAACTTGGGGAGATTACAATAATGATGGGAATTTGGATCTTTTTGTAGCCAATAATACCGGAGCGGTAAATGCTTTGTACAAGAATCTTGGAAATGGAAATTTCACGAGAATCAGTGCAGGAGATATAGCCAATTATGGTGGATATTGCCATGGTGCAAGTTGGGTAGATTATAATAATGATGGTCACTTAGATTTATTTGTAACGGACTACATGCCAACACGATTTAATGTACTGTATAAAAATAATGGCGATGAAACATTTACAACGGTTACTAATTCAGCCATTGTGCAAGAAGCAAAGCATTCCATTGGAGCAACTTGGGCTGATTATGATAACGATGGAGATATGGATGTGTTTGTTCCAGCCACCAACGGTCAATCTAATTCCTTGTTTAGAAATAACGGAGCCGAGGTTTTTGAGAAAATGACAAATATCGGAATAGCCGCGGATAATGCCAATTCAGTGGGATGTAGCTGGGGAGATTACGATAACGATGGAGATTTAGATTTGTTTGTAACAAATACTTCCGGACAAAACAATTTCTTTTATTCCAATGATGGCGATGGAACCTTCACCGAAGTTACGACTGGTTTGTTGGTTACCGATGGAGGACATTCAAGCAGCAGTAATTGGGTAGATTTTGATAATGATGGAGATGTAGATCTATATGTATGCAATGATCATGATGATTCCAATGTGATGTATATAAATGATGGTCAAGGTAATTTTGTAAAGCCGGAAAATCCATTATCAGAGAATTTGGGTAATTCTTATTCCCAAGCTTGGAGTGATTATGATAATGATGGTGATTTGGATGTCTTGGTAGGTAATCATTCTGATGAAACCAATGTGTTTTTTGAAAACAGTAGAGCAAGTTGTAATAGCTGGTATTGTATTAAGCTTCAGGGTGTAAATTCTAACCGCAGTGCAATTGGAGCTCGAATATCAGTAAAAGCAACCATTAATGGTGAATCGGTTTGGCAAGTAAAAGAAATTTCTGCACAAACCGGAGGTGGAGCAGGAAGTCAAAATTCGTTAAAAACCATTTTTGGTTTGGCTGATGCAGGTGTAGTAGAAACTGTAATCATTCAATGGCCATCAGGTTATCGTCAGGTTCTAACTAACCAAGCAATCAACACCTGTAATGATGTGGTAGAAGGCAATGGAATGCAGGTTTGTGGGGTAGTTTACCATGACGCTAACTCAAACTGTGTTCAGGACGCTGGTGAAGAAGGAATTCCTGGGGTGCAGATTACTATTCAACCGGGTAATAGAGGGTTTACTACCAATGCCAACGGAGAATATGAGGCATTTTTAGAACCCGGGAATTACACCATTCAACAAACACTTCCTTCAGGTTGGAGTACAAGTTGTGAGACCAATGGCATTGCGGTCAACGTGGCAGACGGCCAAGTGTATTGTGGTAACAATTTTGGCAATACCACCCAATGCGGGTATCCTAATCTACATGTGAATCTAGGTACCACCGCTTTGCGAAAAGGTTTTAGAAATGAATATGCGGTATTATATGGAAATTCTGGTGCATTTCCGGCTTATAATGTAGAATTGAGTATCACATTTAGTGATGCTATTGTACCCATTAGCTCTACTATTCCTTGGTCATCTATTTCACAAAACGCTAATTCTGCAACATACACTTGGGTTATTGATACGGTTGAAGCACTTACCAATTATGATTTGAAAATCATTGATTCCGTTAGTGTTTTGACTACGGTGGGAGATGAGCTTACGGTTTCTGCTTTGATAACTGATTTTGGAAATGATTGTGATAATGCCGATAATTCCTTTACAGAAACCAACTTGGTAGTAGGTGCCATTGATCCAAATGATTTAGCAGTATTTCCTAAGGGAGACGGAGCCCAGGGATTTGTTAATAAAACACAGGTGTTGCGCTATAAGATTCGTTTCCAGAATGTAGGAACATACTTTGCGCAAAACGTATACGTGTTCAACGACATTCCCATTCATCTAGATGTGAACTCCATGACCAATATTATTTCAAGTCATGATTATGTCTTACGCCAAAATGGACGTCATTTAGAATTTGATTTTAGTAACATTTGTCTGCCAGATAGCGGCCGGAATGAGGAGGCAAGTAACGGATTTGTAGAGTTTGACATCCTACCACTTGAGAATGTAAGTGGAGGTACAGAAATTTATAATACCGCGGAAATAATTTTTGATTATGAAGATCCGTTGATTACCAATAAGGTGTTGAATACCATTAAGTTTAGTGGAGATATGATTCAGAACAGAGTGCTTATTCAGCCTAATCCAGTAGAGGTAAATACAACCGTTTTGTTGGAGTTGTCCAAAGATAAGTACACCAATTTTGATGTGATTGACCGTATTGAAATCTATAATATGGTGGGAGAGTTACTGGAAGTCAAGGAATATGGTTCAGAGATTCAACGCGCCAATTTAACAACCGAAAACTGGGTTCCGGGTTGCTATTTAGTAAAGGTGTTTAATAACTCTGGCCAGAACTTTAAAGGAAGATTAGTAAAGAAGTAAAATTCCCATAACGGGAAAACGGATACCATATTGGACAAAGTTTTAACTATATGAATTTAATGATTTGCTATAATTAATTGATTATCAAATGATTTAAGTCTGTTTTTCTGACTGGCATAGTTTTCATACTAGAATGGGAAAATGACAATCATGAGCAACGCAGTTTTTACGAGTGACTTAAAAATATTATTCAAGTTATACGCACCAAAAATATTTAAAGTAGAGGTTTGGGATCCAAATGGCAAAGTGGTTAAGGATGAAAGTTATGACCATTTTGCTTCTTTGGAAAACCCATTTAAAATCTTGGTGTACATTCCAAGTACGGAAGAAGATTATTCTGGTTGTGCTTTTAGCGAATTTGATTTAATTCTTGATTTTTCAAAAACTTTGAATTCTCATCTGCCATTCGCACAAAATGTGAATTATGTGAATAATCCGGAAGGTAAAATGAGATGGATGTATTCGGATCATAACCGGAAAGCAACGTTCTTGAAGTTTTACAATGCAAGTACTTGGAGGTCGAAATCTATAGGGTTTGGAATTAAAGTTGCTTTTTTATTACGATTACAAGCATTGGTGAGGTCTGGAAGTTACCAAGTGCAAAGTAAAAAGGTTCTTAAATTAGATAAATTATTACAAGAGATTCCACACAAGGATTATACTGTATTTTTAGGTTCGGAAGGAGATAACAGAACTGTGCTATTAGAAACAAATGCTCATAATGTTTCTACACATTTTTTAAAAATCCCCATAACACAGGTTAGTCAACACTCTGTTGCCAATGAGAAGAATTTTCTTCAAAGGCTACCACGTTTCTCCTTCCGATCTTTTCAATTCCCCGAAATAGTAGGTAGTCAGTTTAAAGATGTTTTAGTAACAAAAGCTTTAAATAGCCCAGCAAGTGAGAGAGAAATTAGGTTTACCAAACAACATGCTGCTTTTTTGTCGGAAATATCAGAAAAAACCACGCAATTTACAGTATTAGAAAATGCAAGTTACTGGAAATTGATCTTAGACCAAGTAGCCCAATTAAGCATCCAAAAAACGTATTCAAAAGAGGTTGATTTAATTCTGCAGCTAAAAGAAGAATTACAAAACGTAAAAGGCGTTTTTACTTGTCTGAGCCACGGTGATTTTACACCATGGAATATGTATCATTCGACAATGGGATTGAAGGTATATGATTGGGAAATGGCAAAAGATCAAATGCCCCAACTTTTTGATTTATTTCATTACCATTTTCAAACGGGTGTTTTGGTGAATCAATATTCTTATGCTCAAATTAAGAAGGCTATTTTTACCACATGTGCTGCCCCTAAAATAAACGCTATCATTTCTAAATTTCATTTGGATGTAAATGATTATTTACGTCTGTATATTCTTAAAGCGGCTTCCATTTATTTTGTGGAATTCCAAGGTCAAAAAAAGTTAAATATTCAAAATAACTGGTTAGCTAAAGCATTAAAAGAAGCCCTCTTAGATTGCTGTACCTATGAAAACGAAAACCATCGTCAGGTTTTCATGGCAGATTTAAATGAGCGCATGCAAACAGAATCACATGCGTACTTAAAGTTATTAGAGCCAAATGTCATTTGGCTTCCGACCAGTTCAGATTTAGATATTCTAATTGCACCTGGCTCGGTAAATACTATGGTTTCATTTTGTAAAAACCATACTCGTGTAGAAAGAGTTTCTGTCTACCGAAAATCATTTATGACTACGCTGGAAGTTTACTTTAAAGATCACGGTTTTCTAGCCATAGATTTTATTACCGAATTTAAGCGTAAATCGTTACAATTAATGAACCCCAAAGCAGTACTAAATAGTGCTACAAAAAATGCTTTTGGATTCTATATTCCTGACCCTGTTTTTGACCTGGAATACGCTTATTTATTTTACCAACTAAACGGAGCTTCCCTTCCGATAAAGTATCAAAATCATTTTTTGAATCTGGAATACAATAGTCCCGTAAATAAAATGCCTGAGCACTTGCAGTTAAAGTATGGGCTATGTCAATTTTCTATGGAAGAATTATTTGAAGCCGCTCCAAGTATTAAAATAAGACTTGAAAAGCAATTGAAAGGAATGGATCTTAATCGAGGATTGAAACGGCTTTCGAATGGATTTAATTACCTTATAGATACGGTTTCTGATATAGTAAGTAGGCAAGGTTTAGTCATTACTTTTAGTGGAGTAGATGGGGCAGGAAAAACCACCGTAATTGGAAAAGTAAAACATAACCTAGAAGAAAAATACCGAAAGGATGTGATCCTTTTAAGACATCGACCGGGTATTCTTCCCATTCTAAGTGCCTTGAAACATGGTAAAAAGGAAGCAGAGCAAATTGCGTCAGTAACCCTTCCTCGTAAGGGGACTAATGCCAGCGTGTTATCCAGTTTAGCTCGTTTTGCTTACTATTTTACCGATTATATGGTTGGCCAAGTTTATGTCTATTTCAAGTATACACTAAGAGGAAAAGTGGTGCTTTACGACCGTTATTATTTTGATTTCATTAACGATGCTAAACGTTCTAATATTCAGTTGAATAGAAAGTTTGTAAAAGCGCTATACGTTTTCGTGTTTAAACCAGATTTAAACTTCTTTTTATACGCAGATGCGGCCACAATTCTTAGCCGAAAACAGGAAATGATGGCAGAGGAAATTGAAAGGATTTCCACCCTATATCAGGATTTGTTTGCGCAAATGAATCAAGAACAAAATTACGGGGTGTATTCCAGTATTGAGAATAAATATTTGGAGAATACCCTATCGAAAGTGTGGCAATCTTACCAAAAAGTAGCCTAATCCGAAAACCAAGAAATTATGAAAAAGACTATTCTAATATCTGCATATGCCGTAAATCCTTACAAAGGATCCGAAGACGGAACTGGTTGGAACATTTCTAAGGAAGTGTCAAAAGAATATAAAACTATCGTGGTTACACGTAAAAATAACCGTCCTGAAATTGAGCGTTACTTTCACGATAATAAGGACGAAGTGCTAAAGAACATGACTTTTATGTATCACGATTTGCCAATGTGGGCTATGCGTTTAAAAAAGAAGTTAGGAGAAAGGGGGTACGTATTGTATTTCTATTTCTGGCAGATGTTTTTGCCGCTGTTTATTAAAAAATCAAAGTTAAAGTTTGATTTGAGTTATGCTTTAAATTTTCACAGCGATAGTACCCCCCACTTTTTGTGGATGTTAGGTAAGCCTGTAATATGGGGACCCATTGGGCATCACCCAAAAACGCCTGGTAATTACCTTCGGAATTACCCATGGGCAGTACGTTTGACTGATGTGCTATATGGAACTGTAAAATGGATAATGAGAAATTTCGACCCATTTTTTTACATCGCCAAAGTCAAGACCACCAAAGTTTTAGCTATTAATTCCTCGGTACAAAAAGTGATGCGAGTGGATATGTCTAAAATTGAACTTGTTCCTGCTGTGGGCAGTGATCCGGTAAAGCATATGGTTAAAAAGGATGCTAAATTCCGTGTGCTTTCAGTAGGAAGGTTTACGGCAATGAAAGGATTTGATATTGCTATTTTGGCGTTTTCCCGCTTTTATAAATCCTTACCCCACATAAATCAAAAGAATGTAAAGCTAACGCTGGTAGGCAAGGGAGGAGAACTTCCGATGCTGAAACAATTAATAAGCAATCATAAATTAAAAGACGCAGTGGAGATTCTTTCTTGGGTGCCCAAAAGTGAAATGGGGGCTTTGTATGCAAGCGCAAGTGCTTTTTTGTTTCCGAGCCATGAAGGTGCGGGTATGGTGGTTCCAGAAGCTATGAGTTATGGTCTACCGGTGATGTGCTTTGATAACGCAGGTCCAGGTGAACTTGTTGGAAATGCCGGAATAAGAATTCCTTATGCTAGTTATAACGCTAGCGTCAATGCTTTTGCTCGTCAATTGATTCAATTGTACCAAAACCCGGCACGTGTCCGTGAGTTAACAGAAAAATCGCTAGCTAGATTTTACACCGAATTTACTTGGACTAAAAAAGGAGAAAAGATTAGAAGTATTATAGAAGAGGTACTCGAAGAACCCAAAATAATTGCGGTTTTTCATCCAAGTGCGGAGTTGTATGGAGCAGATAGAATTTTAGTGAATGCCTTAAAAGCAGTTCCTAATAAAGTACACAAAAGGGTATATTTGTTTAGAGAGGGCCCTTTGGTTCCTTTTATGAAAGAACAGGTGGCCAATGTGGAAGTAATTGTAAAGCCCCAAATGCCCGTAATATACCGTAAAGTTTTTAATCCACTGGGAATTCTCAATTTTCTAAAGAACTGGGTATTGTTTCTTTTTTACATGCGTTCTGAAAACCAGAAATTTAGTTTCTCTTCAGCCTATATAAATACACTTTCGGTGAGTTTATTATTACCATTATTTGCCATGCTAGGCATAAAAAGGTATGTACATGTTCATGAAATCATTGATAATCCCAAAATAGTAGGGGCAGTTACTGCTTGGGTTAGCTATCTATTTGCGCAAAAAATAGTGTGTGTGTCAAATGCTGTTTTTATGGGATTGAAACGTTACGTGTCAAAAATTGATTCAAAAATTGAAGTGATTCATAACGGAATAGAGGCAATTGAAGTAGTTCCAAAATCTACTAGCAAAGGATTAAATTTTTATTTGTTTGGTCGAATCAAACCAGAAAAAGGACATTGGTTTTTGATAGAGGCTTTAAGTCTGATACCCAAATCAAAACTAGCGGATAACCAATTTATTTTGATGGGTGGAGCTGTACCGGGTCAAGAAAAAATGTTAGACGATTTACTGAATAAAATTAAGAGTTTAGGTTTAGAAAATAATGTACAAATTCAAGGGTTCGCATCTAATATTTCAAATGCAATGAGTGACGCTGATGTATGCTTAGTACCTTCTATTATGAAAGATCCTTTTCCTACTACGGTACTAGAAGCTATGTCGGCTGCAAAAACAGTGATCACCACCAATCACGGAGGAGCAAAGGAGGCCGTGGTAAACAACCAAACGGGATTTTTGATTGCCCCAAATGATAGCCAACAATTTGCAAAAGTGATTATGCAGGTGCTGGTACAGAAATCAAACCTGGCTACTTGGGGTCAGAACGCGAAGAAGCGTTACAAAAAATTATTTACCACTACTAGTTTTAATCAAAACTGGTCTGCCTTCAACATGCGTAATCAATTACTATAATTCCCAGAATTGGAAAATTTCTATCGGGTAGGGAAGAGATATTTCGCTGACAAAAATGTAAACATCTAATATACAGCAGATTGTCATTTTGGTCTGGTTTTGATGCCATGTATAATAACCTAAAATAATAATAATGAAAAAAGTAGCACTCATAGGAACAGTTGGAATTCCAGGAAGGTATGGAGGATTTGAAACTCTTGCCCATCATTTAACGAAAGAGTTAAACGGAAAAGTAGATTTTACAGTGTATTGCAGTATACAAGCTTATTCCAAAGAAGAAAGAGTCTCTTCTTATAACGGAGCTAAATTGGTGTACTTGCCATTAAATGCCAATGGTGCACAAAGTGTGGTTTACGATATTATTTCTATTTTCCATGCGCTATTTTATGCGGATACTCTATTGATATTGGGTGTTTCTGGAGCCATTGGGTTGCCCTTGGTGAGATGGTTTACCAATATAAAAATAATAGTAAATATTGACGGCCTGGAATGGCGTAGAAATAAGTGGAACGGCTTGGCCAAAAAGTTTTTGAAATTCTCAGAAAGAATAGCGGTTCAATTCTCGCACGCAGAAATTACCGATAACCAGGCTATTAAAAACTATACGTATTCAGAATATAGTTCGGTAAGTGAGTTAATTGAATATGGCGGAAATCATGTGGTGAGAAATACAGTACAACCAAGATACTTAAAGAAGTACGTTTTTTTTCATACAGATTACGCATTTAAGGTAGCCCGAATTGAGCCAGAAAACAATGTGCATATTATTCTCAATGCTTTCACAAAAACCACCAAACAACTGGTGATTGTGGGCAACTGGAGCAATAGTGCGTATGGCAAAGAACTAAAGGAGTTTTATGCACCATTTAAAAATTTGTATTTGATTGATCCTATTTATGATCAAAACGAGTTAGATGCACTCAGGCAAGGGTGTAAGGTATATGTGCACGGCCATAGTGCAGGAGGAACCAATCCGTCCTTGGTGGAGGCCATGAGTTTGGGTATACCGGTTTTGGCATATGATGTAAGCTACAATAGAGCCACTACCGAAAATCAGGCCTTTTATTTTAAAAATGAATCGGATTTAGCGCAACAAATTTTGGATATTAAGATAGAACAATTAATTGCTAATGGGAAACGTATGGAGGCTATTGCGCAACGCAGGTATACCTGGGAGATTATTGCAAGTAAATACCATAAACTTATTCATGCTTTAGATTACCAAACGCAAATACCAAATGTGTTTCCAGAGAATAGGTTTACGTCTGAATTAAAGGCCTCTGAGTCTTATATGGCTCAAATGCATAGTTCTCAATATTTTCAAAAAGAGGAGATATGATAGCAGTATACGAAATTGTAGGATTAGCTTGGGGTGCATTTTTAGTGGCCTATTTAACCATACCGTGTATTATAAAATGGGCATTAAATGAGGGTAAATTGGCCCAGACCAATCATAGAAGTTCACATAAAGTTCCAACGCCCGCTCTAGGCGGTGTTGGAGTGTTTGCTGGATTTTTAATGGTTATTCCGTGGTTAAATTTTAATCTTGAAATCTGGGCGATATTAATTGGTTTGTTTATTTTGTTTATTACTGGATGGGTAGATGATATGATAGAAATTCGAGCAAAAAGTAAACTGGCAGTGCAGATAGTTTGTGCACTGCTCATTTATTTTTCCGGATTGCAGATTGATCAATTACATGGCATTTTTGGAATTCATGAAATTTCGCAATGGACAAGTTTTGCGCTTACGGTATTATTCATTGTTGGGGTCACCAATGCCTTTAATTTAATAGATGGAATAAACGGACTTGCCGGATCTATGGCGGTTATAAATGGATGTCTTTTTGGACTTATTTTTTACAGCAATGGGCAGTGGAGTTATGCGCTGTTAGCGTTTACCATGAGTGCCTCCGTATTGGGCTTTTTACCGCATAATTTCCCAAAAGCCAAAATATTTATGGGAGACACGGGATCTTTGTTTTTGGGTTTACTAATGAGTGTATTTGTGATAAAAGCCTTTCAGACCAATGCGTATAATGAACTCAGTATATCTCTTGCCTTGGTTCCCATGTTTATTCCCATTTTTGATACCATACGTTTGTGTGTTACCCGTTTGTTAGAGCGTAAAAGTCCGATGGAAGCCGATCAAAATCACTTGCATCATTTAGTCGTAAATGTTACCACAAATCATACCCGCGCCACCCTACTAATTACTTTGTTTCATTTATTGCTTATTGCATTTGTGGTAGTTGTTTCGTTTTATGGAGGTGACCTATTGATACATAATGTTCTCTTGATTCTTTTAGGAGGCGTAGTGTTATTTATGAGTCTTTTTGTTGGTATAAAATTGAATAAAAAAACCCGCCAATTACGGGCACATTTAAGGCCTGTCTCTTATACACATCTGACGCTGCCGACGATCTACTCTGTGTAG
>CAJXPI010000047.1 GCA_913057875.1 uncultured Flavobacteriales bacterium | reverse complement strand
AGATGCTCAGGAGTCTCGTGGGCTCGGAGATGTGTATAAGAGACAGATTCAAGATCCTATTGAATCACAGTTTCCAAAAGTGGGATTAGTTCCTCTTACTGATCCTGAAACAGGAGATGTGTTTTGGGCAGATACCAGTTCTAAAGATTTCCAAGAATCGTATCAAAAAGAGTTAGATCAATTTGAGAAAGACTTAGCTCAGGTATTTAAATCAGCGGGTGTAGATGCCGCGTTAATGCCGACTCAAGTAAATTACGTACAACCATTAATGAAACTTTTCAAAAAACGAGAAGCCAAACGATGAACATGAATTTTAGACATATCGTTTTCAGCATTTTCTTGCTTTTTGTTGGCACTTCCGCTTGGGCTCAAAGTGAGCGTGCACAAATAAATCCTTTTAGTCAAGAGTTACTGATTGGAGAACAAACACGTGTAGAACTAAATGTGTCCGCAGGAGCCAATGAAACCATTATTTGGCCGGAGTATGGAGATACAATAACCTCACAAATTGAAATTGTGGAATCTCATCCTGTAGATACCATTTTTGAAGATTCCATAACCAAGCAAAACATTATTGGTTTTCAAAAGCAATGGGTAATTACCTCTTTTGATTCGGGTTTATGGGCGTTTCCAGAAACTACGGTGTGGATTGATTCTATTCCATTTACGACTAATCCGTTTTTACTTTCGGTAAATACTATTGAAGTAGATACTGCCAAAGGATTTGTAGACATTGTAGAACCTATTGAAATTCCAATGACTTTTTGGGAATACGTTCAAGCGTATTACCACTACCCTCTTATTGGAATTGCCCTCATTTTTGCGCTTGCAATTATTGCCTATATCATTGGCAGAAACGGGAAAGCGGAAGAAACCAAAGCGCCTAAAATCATTATCCCGGCTCACATTACCGCATTAGAACGATTAGATAAATTAAAAAATGCAGAACTCTGGCAACAAGGAAAAGCCAAAGAGTACCATATTCAAGTTTCAGATATTGTTCGTGGTTATATTGAAGATCGTTACAAAATTCCCGTACTGGAATCAACCACCGATGAGATTAAGCACCTATTAAAAGGTGTACGAATGGAGAAATCTATCCGTAAAGAAATTATTGAGTCTTTACGCTTATCTGATTTAGTGAAATTTGCGAAAGCAACTCCACTCTCGCATGAAAACGAAGATTGTTTAGCGCTAGCCTATAAACTAGTAGATCAAACCAAGATTGTAGAACAACCACAAAACACAAACGATGCTGAATAACGTAGAGTTTGCATATCCATGGGTGCTAGTTTTTCTAGCTATTGTTCCGCTATTGTGGGTGTGGCACTTTTTACGCTTTGATAAACGTAAATCGCAAGTAAATTTACCTACCCAACGATTTGCGGCAAAGGTTAAACCTACGGGTAAGATGGCGTTAATGCATGGTTTGTTTATCGCTAAAACGGTCGCAGTAGGATTAATCATTGTAGCCATTGCGCGTCCGCAGTCATCCAGTAGCTGGCAAAATGTAAAAGCCGAAGGAATTGATATTGTTTTAGCCATGGATATTTCGGGTTCTATGTTGGCCCGAGATTTAGAGCCAAATAGATTAGAAGCGGCCAAAGAAGTGGCGGTAGATTTTATTGAAAAGCGTGTGAATGACCGTATTGGACTCGTAATTTACGCGGGTGAAGCTTACACCCAATCTCCTTTAACTACAGACCATTCAGTGATAAAAAACTTAATGGACGAATTGAAAAATGGAATGGTCGAAGATGGTACCGCCATTGGGGTTGGATTGGCTACAGCCGTTAACCGTTTAAAAGAAAGCGAAGCCAAAAGCAAAATTGTGGTTTTACTAACGGATGGAACAAATAACGCAGGAGATATCCCACCATTAACCGCAGCTGAAATAGCCCGTAAATTTGGAATTAAAGTCTATACTATTGCGGTAGGAACAAATGGTATGGCGCCCATGCCCGTTCGTTTACCCAACGGACAGATTTCTTACCAAAATCAAAAGGTGAGTATTGATGAAATCACCCTAGAAAAAATTGCCAAGCAAACCAATGGGCAACATTTCAGAGCTACTGATAACGAATCGCTAGAAGCTATTTATGCGCAAATTGATGAGTTAGAAAAAACCGAAATTGATGTGAAAGAATTTAGAAAAAGAAACGAAGTTTTTTACGACTGGGCAATGGCTGCAGCTATTATTCTTTTACTGGAATTCATTTTACAAAAATCACTTTTAAAATCTATTACCAACTAATGTTTAGACTCGCACATATCGAACATTTATGGTGGCTAGCCGCACTGGTGGTGATTGCCCTGATTTTTGTGTTTCATTTATTGTGGACCAAAAAGCGGGTAAAAGAACTCAGTTCCGTTAAACTAAGAGGATTGGTTTTGCCTCAATTTAACACCAAAACTAAATGGGGACATTTTATACTATTCTCCTTAGCGTGGGTTTTCTTGATTATTGGAATTGCAAATCCGCAAATTGGGAGTAAACTTTACGAGGCAAAAAGAGAAGGAATTGATTTGATGATTGCGGTAGATGTATCGAACAGTATGATGGCTGAAGATATTAAACCGAATCGTTTGGAACGTACCCGAATGGGTGTTGAAAAACTCATCGATAAACTGCAAGGTGACCGACTAGGGATTGTAATTTTTGCGGGACGCGCTTACGTGCAATTGCCGTTAACTACTGATTATGCCGCAGCTAAATTATTTACGCAATCGTTAAGCACCAATTCAGTAAATAACCAAGGAACCTCTATTGGAGCCGCTTTAGAAACCTGTTTACAATCTTTTGATTTTTCTACCGAAACGAGTAAAGCTATTATTGTTATTACCGATGGAGAGGATCATGAAGAAAATGCCATCAAATTAGCAAAACAGGCGAAAGAAAAAGGCGTTATTATTTATACCATTGGGTTAGGTTCAGTTAAAGGAGCTCCTATACCTATATACCGAAATGGAGTACAATTAGGGTATAGAAAAGATAAAGACGGAAATACCATTATCACCAAGTTGAATGAAGATATGCTTTCTGAACTAGCGGTTGCTGGTGGCGGTGAGTTTTTTAGAGCAAACAACGGTCATATTGGTTTAAAAGCCATTTTAGATGAAATCAATACCTTGGAATCTACCGAAATGGAGACCAAAATGTTTAGTGACTACGAAGATCGTTTTCAATATTTTTTAATTGCCGCACTTTTCTTTTTATTGCTAGAAATTATTTGGCCAGAGAAACGTATGAAATTCATTGATAACTTAAACTTGTTTGGCGTAAAGAAATGAGAGGATTAATTACATATCTATTCGTTTTTATATCGGTGGTTGCATTTGGCCAAACGGATCGTGACTGGGTGCGCTCTGGTAATGAAAATTACCGTATTGATTCCTTAAATCAAGCGGTTCTAGATTACGAAAAAGCTTTGGAAATCAATCCTCAAATGGAAGAAGCCAAGTTTAACCTTGGTGACGCGCAATACCGAGCGGGAAAATTTGCTGATGCCGCCAAAACATTTAATGAGTTAGGTACCGCCTCTTCCAGTAAGGAAATCAAGACCAACGCCCATTTTAATGAAGGTAACTCATATATGCAAGCTCAAAAATTTGAGGAAGCAATGAGCGCTTTTAAAAATTCAATGAAAGCAGATCCTGCCAATAGTAAAGCGCGTTACAATTATGAGTTTGCGCGCAAAATGCTGAAAGAACAACAAAAGCAAGAGCAAGAAAACAAAGACGACCAGAACAAGGATGATCAAAATAAAGATGATCAGAATAAGGACGACAAAGACAAAAACAAAGACCAGGATAAGGATAAAGACAAAGACAACAAGGGCGACAAAGACGATCAAGACAAGGATAAAAGCGATAAAGACGATAAAGACGAAGAAAACAAGGACGACCAAAAGGACAAAGGAGATCAGGATCAAGACAAGGACAAGGATCAAGAAGACCAAAAGGGCGATCAAGATAAAGACGAGAACAAAGACAAAGGAGACGAGGAAAAGGATCAAGGAAATCCAGAAGGAGATGATCAACAAAATCAGCAACCTCAGCCTCAACCTGGCCAAATGTCGAAAGCAGATGCTGAACGTTTGTTAAAAGCCATGGAAGAAAACGAGAAAAAGACCCGAGATAAAGTAGCTTTGAAAAAAGCAAAAGCGTCTAAATCTAAAAAATCAGATAAAGATTGGTAATGAAACACTTTACGTTCATAATAGCATTATTGATTTCAGGATTTGTTTCTGCACAAACCCCTACCCTTCAGGCTTTGGTTAGTAAATCTACCATTCAGGTAGGAAGCCGAATTACCATTAGTTACCAATTCAATTATTCAGGTGAAGACTTTACCGCACCTAATAATCTAACCAAGAATTTTAGAGTTTTGGGTGGTCCAAACAAAAGCTCTCAAATGAGTTATGTAAATGGTAAAATGAACAGTAGCGTAAGTTATTCTTATATAGTCTCTCCAATAAACGTTGGTAAGTTTACCATTAACCCAGCGCAAATTGAATTTGAAAATAAAGTGTACTCCAGTAAAGCTTTAGAAATCAATGTAATTAAGGCTCAAGGCCAACAACAAGGAGCCAGTAGCAATGAACAAAAACAATTAAACTCGCTAAACAAAAACATTTATTTAAAGCTAACTGTCGACAAAAGAACGGTGTTTCAAGGAGAACAAGTTGTTGCTACTTATAAACTTTACAATAAATCAAATTTACGAGGTATTGAGGCAGAGAGAATGCCTGAATTTGATGGATTCTACACACAAGATATTGAAGTAAACAATAATAATAGCCGCACAAGAGAAGTCATAAACGGAATTCCTTTTGACGTATTTACATTAAAGAAAACTATTCTTATACCTCAGAAAACGGGTGAATTAAATCTTATCCCCTTAGAAATTGATGCCATTGTTCAAATTCAAAGTGATAAAGCAGTAAATACTTGGTTTGGACCTAGGTACCAGATGAAAGATGTTCAGGTTTTGCTTAAAAGCAACCCTATGAAAATTAAAGTTAATCCGCTTCCTTCAGGTGCTCCAAAAAGTTTTTACGGAGCTGTGGGTAATTTTAAGTTCGCCACCCAAATATCTCCTCAACAATTGGCTGTTAATGATGCTTTAAATTACGTAATAAAGATTTCTGGCACTGGAAATATTCCATTAATAAAAAACCCAGAGCCCGATTTTCCTCAAGAATTCGAAGTGTATGACCCAAAACTGAAATCAAAAAGCAATACCAAAACCAATAGAATTACGGGCTCCAAATCTTGGGATTATTTAGCGATTCCAAGAAATGGTGGAGAATATGAATTAGAAGCTTTAGAATTTACCTATTTCAATCCATCCAGTAAAAAATATGTAACCATCAGCTCAGACTCTGCAACAATTACTGTAACCGGAAGTAGCCTTGCTCCTGATGGTCAAGCCAATCAAGTAATCAAACAAGACGTTTCACGAATGGGCACCGATATCCGTTTCATTCATACCTCTCCTACCAAACTCAGTGTTGAGGGTGATACATTTTATGGAACGGTATGGTTTTACTTCTGGTTAATTTTTCCCTTAGGTCTGGGAGGTTTAGCTCATATAGTCTGGAACAAACAAAATGAAATGAAGGCGGATACCGTAGGCATGAAAAAACGTAAAGCTACAAAAATGGCTAAATCGCAACTAAAAAATGCCGCAAACGTCTTAAAGTCTAATGATCAAAGTGCATTTTACGAAGCCGTTTCGAATGCATTATACGGATATCTCTCCAATAAATTCAACCTAAGTAACACCGAATTAAACAAACCAAATATTCAAAAAGTATTGGATGATGCTCAGGTTACTGAAGGTACGTTGAAAGAATTACTTTCTACTTTAGACCATTGCGAAATGGCTCGATTTGCTCCCGTAAGTAATATTTCGAAAGAAGATTTATTTCAACAAGCAGAAAACATTATTGTTAAACTAGAAGACGAAATAAAATGAAGAAGCTAGTTATTATTTCATTTTTAGTATGGGGTTTCTTCACTGGAAAAGCGGTGGAGGTTACCGAGCATTATGATAGTGCTTATGCTGCAGGAAACAAGGCTTACCAAGAACAAAACTATGAACAAGCCCTAGGGTATTACTCCTCTATCCTTGAGGCAGGTCTACAATCAGCTGACTTATTTTACAATACCGGTAATGCCCATTACAAATTGGGCCAATCTACGCGAGCGATTTTGTTTTATGAAAAAGCATTAAAATTAAATCCAAAAGGAAAAGATATCCAGTACAACTTAGACCTTGCAAATCGACAAATTGTAGACAAAATTGAAGCCTTGCCCGTTCCCTTTTATAAAGAATGGTGGATAGATATTATTAACTCCTTGCCTGTAGATGCTTTCGCTATTGTAAGTATTATTTTTTTAATATTTACAGTCATTGCAGCATTACTGTTTTTACGAACTCAAAACGCCATGATTAAAAGGCTGGCCTTCTTCTTGGCTTTGGTATTTATTGGAGTGAGTGGCTTTTCATACCTATTTGCTAGGTCGCAATACCAAGCAAATTATATTTCTGGAGATGCCATCATAGTTTCCAATAGGGTCACCATATATTCTGCTCCAAATACCACAAGTACCACTTTATTCATATTGCATGATGGATTAAAGGTTTCTGTATTGCAATCAGAAAATAAATGGAATAAAATCATGCTTCCAGATGGCAGTGTTGGCTGGATTCCGGAGGAAGCTTTAGTAGTCATCTAGACTTTATTACTTCGTTTCGTTCAGTATTCCAATTTGCCCTTTACATTTGTAGTTATGAAATTCTATCCCAGATTTTTAGGAGTACTCCTCTTAGTTTTTAATTTTTCAATTACTCATGCGCAAGTTCCAAGCACACCAAGTAATTCTGGTGGTTCTGATTCTGTTGCAGATAGTACCGCTGAAAAAAAAGTGAATTTTATTCCAGTTCCATATATTGATTACAACAGAAGTTTAGGATTTTCTATTGGAGCAGTTCCGCTAATGATGTACGACTTATCTGAAAAAGATACTATTTCACCCTCATCTTTGTCTGGGGGAGTTGGATTTTATAGCACTACTGACTCTTGGTTCGTTGTCCAGTTCAACGCCTTTTATTTTAATAGAGATAATTACAGAGCAACATTAGCTGGGGGTACGGGAAACATCAATTTCCAGTTCTTTTTAGATAATCCCATTTCTCCTGGTTACATTGATTACAACACTACTGCCGATTTCTTTATGATAGAATTGCAGCGTAGAGTGTACAAAAAATTATACCTCGGGTTGAATTACTCTTACTCAAAAGTGAATACAAAATTTGATATAGATAATTCCCCTACGCAAGTAGATTTTTTCAACTCTATCGGTGCCGTTGCTTCGTTAGATATTAGAGATAACGTTTACTACCCGCACAAAGGCTTTATTGCGGACATTAACTATTCTTCCTTCCCTGGGTTTTTAGATAACAAATACGTTTCAGAAAAAATTGAAGTCGATTACAACCACTTTTTTAAACCTGGAAATGATAGGGACATTATTGCCTCTAGACTATATGCGGGTTTTGGAATTGGCGATCTTAACTTCAACCAACAATTTGTGGTAGGAAGAACAGACATTAGAGGCTATTCTTTAGGAAAATATAGAGGAAACCAAATTGTGGCTATACAAGCGGAGTATAGGTACAACCCATTCAAAAAACTTGGCTTTGTTGGTTTTGGAGGTTTAGCCACCATTTTTGGCGCCATTAATGAATCAGATAACGGCCTTTTACTTCCCGGACTGGGTGTCGGATTTAGATATGTAGTCTTTGAAAAGAACCACATGAACGTTGGCTTAGATGCTGCTGTAGGTAAGGGAGATTGGGGAATTTACTTCAAAATTGGAGAATCATTTTAGTGCCCAAAAACCTGATAATTGGCACGTATAATTCCTGACCTAAATCAAGTGCTAAAAAGTAAAACAGTTGTAATTTTACAAAATTATTTTACGATGCTATTCCACCGTAAAAAATAAGGTTCAAATCAAATCTGAATGAAAATTATTATTGCAGGTGCCGGAGATGTGGGCTTCCACTTGGCTATGTTGTTGTCGTACGAAAATCAAGAAATTACGATTATTGATACGGATGAAGAGAAACTAAAACATATCTCTTCTAAACTGGATGTAGCCACTATAAAAGGTAATTGTACATCTTATAAGTCATTAGAAGAAGCGGATGTTCAAAATGCACGTTTGCTAATTTCGGCAACCTCCTCTGAGGAGACCAATATTACTACAGCCATTTTTGCCAAACACTTAGGTGCTAAGAAAACGGTTGCCCGGGTTAAAAACTTGGAATACCTTCAAGAACGTGAACGTAATTATTTACGTGAATTGGGTATTGATGAAATTATTTCGCCAGAATATTTAGCTTCCAAAGAGATCAAAAGATTATTGAACTCCAATGTGGTTACCGATGTATTTGACTTTGAAGGCGGAAAACTTACTTTATTAGGTATTTTAATCGATGAGAAATGTTTGCTTCGTAATCAAACCTTATCGCAACTTGCACATTTAAACCCTGAAAACGACTTTATTACAGTTGCTCTTTTAAGAGAGGGTAAAACGATAATTCCGCATGGAGACAATACGTTCCTATATGGCGACCATGCTTACTTTTTGGCCAAACCAACTGGTGTTGATCGCGTATTAAATTTTAGTAAAATTGAAAGAAAACCCATTAAGAACATTATGATCTTAGGGGGGAGTTATATTGCCCGTCACGCAGCTAAAACATTAAGTAAAAAGTACAATGTAAAGCTTATTGAAAAAGACAAAAAGAAATGTTTTACCCTAGCCGATGAAATGCCAGATGTAATGGTAATTCATGGTGATGGTAGAAATAGCGATCTTATTGATGAAGAAAAGCTTTGTAACATGGATGCCTTTATTGCCCTTACCGGAAACTCGGAAACCAACATTATTTCTAGTTTGGTAGCCAAAGACCATGGGGTTGGAAAAACCATCGCATTGGTTGAAAATGTAGATTACATCCACCTTTCGCAAAACATTGGAGTAGATACGCTAATTAATAGAAAGTTAATTGCGGCTAACTTTATTTTCCGATACATCCGTAAAGGAGATATTTTAGCCATTACTAGTATTCACGGGGTAGATGCAGAGATTTTAGAGTTTTACGTGAAGGAAAATTCAAAAATCACATCGCAATACATTAAGAACTTAAAGTTCCCTAAAAACGCTTTGATCAGCGGTGTAGTGCGAAAAGAAAACTCCATCATACCAAACGGAGATTTTAGAATTAGAGCTGACGACCGTGTGGTAGTTTTATGCGACCCATCGGTAATTCATAAAGTAGAAGGTTATTTCAATTAGATGAGCTTAAGAAACGTATTCGGTATTCTGGGTATGCTGGTAGCCTTAAATGGACTATTTATGATGACTGGTATTCCCTTTTCAATCTATTTTGAGGAAGACTTCTATCCCTTGCTCAATTCGGGATTGTTTTCATTTATCTTAGGTATCTCTGTATGGTACTTAATGCGCTTCAAAAACAAAAAAGAACTTTCTAAAAAAGAAGGTTACCTGGTAGTTGGATTAGGGTGGTTAACCATGGCTACCTTCGGAATGTTACCCTACTTATTAAGTGGTTCCATTGAAACTGTAGGAGATGCATTTTTTGAAACCATGTCGGGTTTTACCACAACTGGGGCCTCTATTCTGAACGATATTGAAGCGGTTCCTAAAGGCATTTTATTCTGGCGGAGTTTAACGCAGTGGATTGGCGGTATGGGAATCATCGTACTTACCATTGCTTTGTTACCCATGTTAGGTGTGGGTGGAATGCAGCTTTTTATTGCCGAGGCTCCTGGAATCACTCCAGATAAACTAAAACCTAGAATTGCAGACACAGCTAAACGATTATGGTTGATTTATGCGGGTTTAACCGGATTAGAAACCATTTTACTTCGATTGGGTGGCATGAACTTCTTTGATGCCTTAAACCACAGTTTAACCACCATGGCTACCGGTGGTTTTTCTACCAAAAATGCATCTATGGCACATTATGAATCTATGCCTTACATCCAGTATGTAGTGATGATTTTTATGTTCCTAGCAGGTGTCAACTTTACCATTACTTATTTTGGTTTAAAAGGAAGATTCAAGAAGGTTATAGAAAACGAGGAGTTCCGTACCTACTCTATTTTCACCTTGGTTTTTATTGCTATTACCACCACAGGAATTTACGTTTTTACGGATTCCGATTTTGAACCCGCCTTTAGAGATGCAGCGTTTCAAATAATATCCATGGTCACTACTACCGGATATGTTTCAGCCGATTATACTTCGTGGGCTCCGGTGCTTACGGTATTCTTTTTCTTTTTGATGTTTATTGGGGGTTCCGCAGGATCTACCTCGGGTGGGGTTAAAATTGTACGTCATTTGGTAATGATTAAAAACTCATTTTTAGAGATGAAGAGAATTCTACATCCCAATGCCATTTTACCCGTACGATTAAACAACAAAGCGGTGGCGCCAAGTGTTACCCATCACGTGTTGGCATTCATTATTGTTTATCTAAGTGTTTTCGTTTTTGGGTGTTTCTTTGTGGCCCTTACTGGAACAGATTTTATGACAACTATCAGCGCGGTTGCAACTAGTTTAGGTAATGTAGGTCCGGGGTTAGGAACTATTGGGCCGGTAGACAATTTTGCTCACCTGCCAATGATGGCCAAGTACATGTTGTCTTTTTTAATGCTAATTGGTAGATTAGAGTTATTCACTATTCTTATCCTTTTCACTCCGTATTTCTGGAGAAAGGTCTAATTAAAACAAATTCAAATACTGCTCAAAATAGCTTTCACTACTGTATTTCTTTTTCCCTATTTTAAATTTCCTTTTTGGATAGGGTAAGGAAAAATACGCAAAAGAGAATCTTTCATTCCTTCTATTTTTTGGCAAGGAAACCTTATGATTCAAAGCTTTCCATTTTCCTTGAGTAAAACATTCCAGTAAGTAACCCGGAAAAACAATAATGTCATCCGTGGGCTTAATGTTTACCCACTCCCCTTTTTCATTTTGAAAATAAAAATCACTGTCAAAGCCAAACGGAAAAATGGTAAATAAAGATACGTCTGTATGTTCCGAAAGACGGTTATTATCATTCGAAGAGCTATCTAAGGGTTGCGTGGGCGGATAATAGTTACAAGAAATCATATGACCTATGTGTTCTTGATAAAATGCCAACAAATTTGGGTAACCTAGGTTTTCTATGATTTCCAATTCCAGTACGCGAATTTTGGATTCCAGTACCTGCCAATCACTTTTAAAGAATGGATTAAACTCTGATGGAAATCGTTCTTGTTTTTCAAAATCGGAAATCACGAAAGAATGCAACAAATCGGTAGCATATTGATTGGTGCTGTCTTCTTGTCCCATAAAAGAATACCCATCAAATCCGTAGGCGTAGTTCTTTTGAAGGTATTGACTTTTATATGCGCAACCTTTCTCAATGAAATCCAGTAATCCCTGTTGAATGAGGCGCACATCAAAACTCCTTGATTTAGTTTGATAATACCCATTTTTAAATACTAGATTTGCCGCCATAATACCTTTACCAGTGAATTTAGAACTAAGCACAATTTTAGAGATTTTAGGAGTTACTTTCAACCTACTTTATTTAATTCTTTTAATCCAAGAAAAAATAGTGTGCTGGATTTTCGGTATTCTGGGTTCTGCCATTAGCATATGGCTATTTCTAAGAATGAACCTGTATTCTGAATCCATATTATATGTGTTTTACGTTTTAATTGGGATTTACGGTTATTATTCTTGGAACAAAAAAGACAAAGACAACGAAACCATCCATATTACTAAATGGAAGTACATGCCTCACCTGGTTTCTTTACTGGTAGGACTTATTTCAGGATACGGGTTAGGATATTACTTTGATACGTATACCGATGCTCAAAACGCCTATTTTGATGCGTATACCACCGTTTTTAGCTTTATTGCTAGCTATATGGAAGCCAAGAAAATTTTAAGCTCTTGGTTGTTCTGGATCATTATTAATGGCGCTACTATATTCTTATACCTAAGCAGAGGACTAGACATCTACGGAATGTTAACCGTGGTTTACTTCATCAGTTCATTTGTTGGGTACTATAATTGGAAAAAGAAATTTGCATTGGAAAACAATGCCTTGGAGGTTAATTAATTACTCTGGTAATTAATCGTAAATGATGCGAGTAGTCATGTGTCTCATCATTAAAAATACCTTGATGATCAATACGGTCTACACGTACCTTACCCGAAGCGTGAATGATTTTATTATCGCCCAATAAAATACCAACATGGGTAATTCTACCTTCGGCATTATCAAAAAAGGCTAAGTCGCCTGGAGTCGCTTCTTCAATAAAACTTAGTTTATCACCTATTTCAGCTTGTTGTGAAGCATCTCGAGGTAAATCAATACCACACATGCGGTAAATGATTTGAGAAAAACCGGAACAGTCAATTCCAAAAGCTGTTCTTCCTCCCCATAAATAAGGCGCATTTAAATACAAAAATGCCGTGTTAACCAGATCGTTTCTACTTGGAGCAACTCTGGCTAAGGTCTCCCCTTCAAACGTAAAAGAGGCATTATTGAATTCCGAATTTCCTTGGTTGAAATTGGGTAATACACTTCCTAGTACCAAAGGAAAAAGCGACTCACTTTTATGTTCTTGTAATAAAGAGACTAAATCGTTGGAAAACGTGCGAGGGGCTTTTTCTATTTCCATAAACTCATCCCGCTTAATTTCTAGATGCTGTTTACGGTCAATCCATGATTCATACCCATCATGTGTCGCTCTAATTTTGATCCATTTTTTACGCTCGTCAATTACTCGGTAAATTTCACCAAATAACAGTTGCGATACCATTTCACTGGGATCAGCAGGTTCAAGCCTACACGGAACAATACTTAAGGCACAGATGCCGTACTTCATGTTGAATCTTTTAAATTCTAAGAATCAAGTCATTAAGACTAAACCCTCTTTTCACCTCTATTTCGGAGGTTCACAAAAATAATAATGCCCAACAAATAAAAGGTATCAACCTCCTATTTGATGGGCATTAAAAATCATCTTATTAACAGTCTTTCGTTATTTTGAAAGTTGGTAAAACTTATACTGCTTCCACAATCATGGCAGAAGCTCCACCACCACCGTTACAAATACCAGCAGCACCACGTTTACCACCGTTTTGTTTCAATACGTTGATTAAAGTAACCAAGATTCTAGAACCTGAAGATCCAAGTGGGTGACCTAAAGAAACCGCACCACCGTTTACATCTACTTTAGCTCCGTCTAATCCAAGTTTTTGGATGTTCACTAATCCAACTACAGAAAATGCTTCGTTTAATTCCCAGTAATCAATATCAGAGTTTTCTAATCCAGCTTTAGCCAATGCTTTTGGCAATGCTAAAGAAGGTGCAGTTGTAAACCACTCTGGCTCGTGAGCTGCATCCGCATAACTCACAATCTTAGCAATAGGAGTAACTCCTAATTCTTTTACTTTTTCACCGCTCATCAAGATCAATGCAGAAGCACCATCGTTTAATGTAGAAGCGTTAGCCGCAGTTACCGAACCTTCT
Organism: uncultured Flavobacteriales bacterium; assembly: GCA_913057875.1. GTDB lineage: Bacteria > Bacteroidota > Bacteroidia > Flavobacteriales_G > Salibacteraceae > CAJXZP01. Next base: position 2,891 of record CAJXPI010000047.1, on the reverse strand, counting down.
TTGGTAAATACTGGACGTAAAGAAGGAATCTTTTCAAAACGTACGTTCTTGTACTCCTCATCTTCCGTAACCAAAACTGGCTCACCTCTTCTTTGAGGAACTTCAACAGGAACGATTTCGTTATCAAACTTACCCTCTTTCCAAGCTGCAGCAGAACGGTTGTAAGAATCAATAGCAAACTCATCTTGCTCTTCACGAGAAATATTACATTCTGTAGCACATTTATCAGCAGCAACACCCATATGGAAGTTGTTGTAAACATCTTGAAGACCATCTAATACCAATCCATCTTGTGCCGTAAAATCACCCAATTTGAATCCGTTACGAGAGTTCTTAATGTAATGTGGCACTTGTGACATGTTTTCCATACCACCTGCAACAACCACATCGTTATCACCTGCAAGAATAGATTGCGCCCCCATCATTACGGCTTTCATACCTGAAGCACATACTTTATTAACGGTAGTACATGGAACATTTTGACCAATACCAGCAAAAATAGCTGCCTGACGAGCAGGAGCTTGACCTAAACCAGCTTGTAAAACATTACCCATAAATACTTCTTCAATCCACTCAGCTTTAATGTCACCTTTTGCTAAGGCTCCTTTAATAGCAGCTGCGCCTAATTTAGGTGCAGGAACTGTAGCTAATGATCCGTTAAAACTCCCCATTGGAGTACGTACCGCTGATACAATAAATACTTCTTTCATTATTAATATGTTTTAAATGTTCGATTTTTGAGGCTGCAAAAGTACTGCATTTAATACAGTTTTGAAAATCATAATTTGTGATTTGAAAGCTCTTCCAAATCAAATTATTGAAAGGATAAGGCTTTGAACATTATAGGAAAGTAAGCATTGACCTTAATCTTCCTCCTCCAAATCAAACTCCAATTTAAAGAACTTTGCAATCCTTCGATCTTCTGCTAGTATGAGCATTTGGTTTTCATCAATTTGAACGCTCACTCTAGGGCGCGACATTACATCTTCATCGTCTCCCCTTGCAAGTATTTGTCGGGTTGTTTCTCCTTTTTCATTTATGGAAAAAAGAACAATATCCGTTTTACTTGAACTACGTTTCCAACCGTAAAGTTTTCCATTTTCTTCGTAATAAGAGTTTTTCGGGCTATCGTTGAACACCAAATGTATGGTACCGTTGGATAATTGTGCTAACGCGTAACTAGAATAATATCCACGATCATTGGTAGTATGTTGGTATTTAGGCACTAACTCCATCCAATCTACTTCACCTTCGGTATTAAAATTGACCACAATAATATTTCCATAAACATAGTGATAGGTGCAATACCGTTGTCCATGGGCATCAGTGTTGCATGCCTCGTAATATCGAAACTGTTCCCCTACCATTGTTAATCTTCCATCCGGATGTTCAACCAACTCATCAATATTGTACGAAAAAAAACTTACCTCCTTTCCCTTTTCTTCCATCCTTTTCGCTTTCCTCTTTTCCTTATCCGAAGAATGTTGTACAATGAAATCTATCGGAAAATTTTGCACTTTTTCTGATTTTTTATCATGAGTACCTCCATCAATCATCACATTAAAAATACCGTCTTGCATTCCTCTTTTACTGGAATAGAACCCCACCACTTTGATGTCTTTATTCTCCATAACTTCAAAGCTCATATCACTCATAAAATGACCTTGAAGGGAAACATTAAAAACATCGGCATTTTTAGCGCCAGGCTTAAACAAATGCATTTCAAATCGGTAATTAATTTCTTTACGCTTATATCTACCTTGGTTATCTACTACCTGTGCCAAAACATACACAGAACCATCGTTACCTACTTGTGAATCATACCTATAAAAGTCGTTCTCTGTTTCATTCACCGTTACGGTTTGGCTTCTCCAAACTTCAGAAAGAAACTCGTCTAAAACCAAAAAACCATACCTGCTAATATTGCGATCACTACTAGGCAAGTCGGTAATAAAAAGGAGCTTGGTTGAATCACTAGAAACTTTAAAGGAAAACGAAGCCGACTGACTTCTTCGATAACCATCATAGGATTCACTGGCCAGTTCTATCGGTGTTTCAAGTATTAAACGCGATTTATTTAAACGATGTCCAAATAATTGGGTTCTCTTTTCTTTGGTATTAGTGTAGGTGGAAAAAACAAAAAACTCTCCCCCCATTTGGATCACTCCACGGTAATTTAATTTTTTACCTTGGTATTGTAACTTTTGAGAAGCCGACCTTCTTAGGGTTAAATCATTTTGATAGTAAAAAAAGGTGATTTCTTCGGAGTATCGAGCCATTACATAAAAGCCATCTGCATCTTTACCTATAATTTTATCAACAACTTCCTTTTTGTTTAGGCGTATTTCTGGACCTACTTTAATGTTGATTGGCTCCTTTTCGTAATATTGACCCCAACCCAATACCGGAACATAAATCAAAAGAATTACATAAAAGATATCGTTTACATTTAGAAAAAATCTCATAGTCTTTAAACCTTCATTTTTGGTTTCCCCATAAATTTAGTAATCTAACCGCAATTTATCGAAATCCATCGCTATTTATTTTATGTCTTTGTAAAAGTCATAAAAAGGAATCCAAAGATTTATATGTCTTTCTATGACATAGGAATGAAAAATTTTTGCCTAAAATCGATTTGAAAAATTATTTTTTCTTACCCTTTTTATCCTGAACTAAAACTTCGTTTTATTTAATATGATGGCTAGCATTGGATTAGTCATAACCTCTTGCTCTTCCGTTTTCCATTAACACGCAATCGAATCGTTCATTTGAACCATCCCTCTTATACCCAAGAGTTTCAACACCATTCCCTTTTTAACTAGAAGTTTTTTAACAACAACCACTGTCTCTTATACACATCTCCGAGCCCACGAGACTCCTGAGCATCTCGT
>CAJXPI010000046.1 GCA_913057875.1 uncultured Flavobacteriales bacterium | reverse complement strand
TCTCGTGGGCTCGGAATGTGTATAAGAGACAGCATCATGGCAAAGTTGAATGAAGAAGAAGGAATTACTTTTGTTTTTTCTACGCATGACCAAAGAGTTATTGACCGTGCAAAACGAATTGTGCATTTAGATGATGGTAAAATTGTAGACGATGTTACTGTAAAGTAAAACCATGAAAAAGCTCCTTCTCCTCATTTGCATTGCTCTTGTTTCGCTTTCGGGTCAAACCCAAGAAAAGTACAAACTAAAAGACAACATCCGTTTTGGTGGATACTTGAAATACATGCAAACCAATCTAATTCAAAATGCAGATACCATTTTAACGGACAACTTGATTCATAACCGATTGAACCTAAAGATTACGTTGCCCAAGAATTTCACCTTTGGCGCAGGAGCCAGAATTAGAGCATTTTATGGAGAAATCACCAAAGCTGGAATTGTAGCGGGTACTCTTACTGGAAAGGATTATGCCGAGCAACTTAAAGCATATGACGGGGTTTTGAATTTAGAAAGTACATGGGTTTCGGGAAACTCTTTGGTCATTAACTCTATTATAGATAGATTGTGGCTAGATTACACCAAGGGCAACCTAGAAGTTAGAGTGGGTAGACAACGAGTTAATTGGGGACTAAATACCGTATGGAACCCAAATGATTTATTTAATGCCCTAAATTACTTAGATTTTGACTACGAGGAACGCCCTGGCTCTGACGCGGTCCGTGTTCAATATTTTGTAGGAGAAATGAGCTCTTTTGACGTGGCCTATAAATGGGCGGAAGATCCCGTAAATAATACGGCCGCCATCAAATACAAATTCAATACGCATACGTATGATATTCAGTTTTTAGCCGGTAAGTATCAAAAAGATTTAGCTTTAGGTACGGGATGGGCTGGAAACATAAAACAAGCAGGTTTTAAAGGGGAAGGAACCTACTTTATACCTTATGATAGCTTATCTAGCGCAACAGGAATTTTGAGTTTCTCCACTACTTTAGAATACGGTTTCAAAAAAGGATGGACAGGAATGATTTCGTACCTTCTAAATTCTGGAGGGACCAACGTACCTCAAAGTGCCCTATCTCTAAATACTTTTACACCGGATGCAAAAACCATGATGCCTAATAAACACACGGTGTTTTTAAATTTCGCGAAACCATTCAGTCCTGTTTTCTCCGCAAACCTAGGGGGGTTTTATGGTTTTGGTGTGAATTGGCTCATATTCTTTCCTACGGTAACTTACAGCATAAAATCAAATTGGGATATTGATCTAGTTGGCCAACTATTTTGGGGCGACAACATTCAACGAGAATTTGTGAACCAAGGGAACGGAGTGTTCTTACGATTAAAATGGAGCTTTTAAAGCGTTTTCATCATTCTTAATTCACCCGAATTACCTTTTCGCGCAATCATTTCTAGCGTATCAAAAAGCTCATTTGGGTTTTCAGACTGAACTAGCACTTTTCTAATTTCTTTGAAATGGGCTACACCTCTAAAGTAATTGGTATAATGACGTCTCATTTCTACAATTCCTCTGCGTTCACCTTTCCAATCTAAAGACAACTCTAGGTGTCTTTTAGCTACTCGTACACGTTCTGAAATTGTTGGAGGGTCTAGATGCTCACCCGTAGCCATGTAATGTTTGATTTCATTAAAAATCCAAGGGTATCCAATAGCCGCTCGACCAATCATGATTCCATCTACACCGTAACGTTCTTTGTATTCCACCGCTTTTTCAGGAGAATCAATGTCTCCATTACCAAAAACAGGAATGTTCATGCGCTGGTTATTCTTCACATCTGCAATCAAACTCCAATCGGCCTCACCCTTATACATTTGTTTACGCGTACGCCCGTGAATAGAAATTGCTTTGATTCCCACATCTTGAAGTCGCTCAGCCGTACTCACAATACTTTTGGTATCATCATCCCAGCCCAACCGCGTTTTAACAGTTACCGGGAGTTTTGTAGCGTCCACCACCGCTTTGGTCAACTCTTCCATTAACGGAATGTTTTGCAAAATACCGGCACCTGCACCTTTAGAAACTACTTTTTTTACGGGACAGCCAAAGTTGATGTCCAATAATTCGGGATGAACCGATTCCACAATCTCTGCCGATTGCATCATAGAATCTTTATTATGACCAAAAATCTGAATTCCCACCGGACGTTCCTCTGGGTAAATATCCAGCTTCTCGCGACTCTTTACAGCGTCACGAATCAGTCCTTCAGTTGAAATAAACTCAGAATACATTAAATCGGCTCCTAATTCCTTACACATTGCGCGGAAAGGTGGATCACTCACATCTTCCATCGGTGCCAACAATAAAGGGAATTCACCCAGCTCTAATTTATCTATTTTTACCACGATTTTTGGTTTCTTTGAAGCCGCAAATTTACAACAAACAATTCTGTATGCCACTTAAAAATAATTTCGGCTATTTATCGCCATTTGAACGTCTCATTTTTTTAGGTGGACTCATGATTACCGGTACCTTAATAAGCATGGGATTGTTTTATGCCATTAACGAAACTACTTGGGGCTATACGCTTTCAGAATTATCCTATCTAAATCTAGAGACTTCACCATCGGTTGTTGTGGCTGCAAAAGTTTTACAAATGTTTTCTCAAATAGGGCTTTTCATTCTTCCGGCATGGGCTTTTGGTAGACTTATTTCACCTCCGGCTAAATATGAATTAGGCATCGCATTTTCTCCAAACCTTAAGGCTCTATTTTGGGTATTGGTATTAACGTTATTTTGTATTCCTTTCATTAACCTCCTTGGCTATTACAATGCCCAATGGCATTTACCTGAGTTCCTAGGTTTTGTAGAAGAATGGATGCGAGAAGCACAATCCAAAAATGATTTATTAATGGAGGTCATGTTGCAAATGAACGCAACTCCGGATATATTAATCAATATCCTAATGATTGTAATTCTTCCTGCGGTGGGAGAAGAACTTATTTTTAGAGGAATTATTCAAAAACAACTTGGTATTTGGCTACAAAACCCTCATGTAGCCATCCTTCTTACCGCAGTATTTTTTAGCGCATTTCACCTCCAGTTTTTAGGGTTTGTACCACGTTTACTTTTGGGCATGATATTCGGCTATTTCTACTATTACTCCAAAAACCTTTGGACCGCCATTGCCGCACATTTTGTAAATAATGGCTTAGCTTTAACTCTTGTGGTCATTTACGGAACATCCGAACAGGCCATAGAAACAGAAGAGCCAGATTTAAGCCTAATCCTTTTTGCTACGACAGCATTCTTGTTAGCTATCACTACTCTATACGCCCAAAAGAACAAACTCTTTAATTCGTAGAAACAATAGGCAATGCTTCGGAAATGCGCATTGGGTATATGGTCTTTATTGCATTTGCCTTTTCAATAGCTCCAGTTTTTTTCAGTTCCTCAAAAGTCATTTGAAACTCCTGTTCACTTAACTGGTCGCGCAAATGATTATAGGCTCGAGCCAACTCATTCTGTACAGCAATATATTGACCGTATGACGTGCTTTCATCGTTTTGAATAGAGATCACCTGTTTGGAAACTTCGCGCTCTCCAAGTACTGGAATAGTCTTCCATTCTTTTTGAGGTAAAAGAACATCGTTTTTAGGATTCTCAATAAAATTGGTGGCAATATCATAGACCTGAAAAAGTTCCACTTCTTTTCCATCTATCATGATTTTATCTTCTTTGTTTACCCATACATTTAAGATGTTTCGCTCATGAATTTTTTGTGATTCAACTTCATCCATAGAAGCTAATTTTCGAAACATACCGGCATCCGCATCAATGGTGGTTACCACTAAAAAGAATACTAATAACAAAAAGGCAATGTCTGCCATAGATCCGGCATTAATTTGAGGGGGGGATACGTTTTTCATAGCATTAAATTTTTCAAGTACAGAGCAAAATCTAAGCCATAAAAAAAGGGTAGCAAATGCTACCCTTCCTTTTTGAATATTTTGAATCCAACTTAGTTAGACGCTAATCCTTCTACGGTTGAATAACTAATCTTAAGTGCAGAAACCTTACGTAACTCTTGTTTTACCTCAGTTACAATTCCCATTTTAGTTTCACGATCTACTTTAAAAGCAGTAACCAACAATGGAACCTCAGCTTCATCATGTTCCCCACGTCTAGTTTCAATATAAGCACCCACATCTTTCACTTCTGCATAAGCATCACCTAATTGAATACGAGAACTTGTACCTAATTTCTTTTCCGTTGGAGAACCAATGTAAATATACGTTACTAAAGACTTGTTCTTGAACTTTTGAATTTCAGTTGCCGATGGAACTACTACATTCACCTTTAAGTCTACCTCACGCATAACCGTGGTTACCATGAAAAAGAATAAAAGCATAAATACAATATCCGGTAGTGAAGCGGTAGAGATAGCTGGATCCCCTTTTCCGTCATCTTTTTTAAACTTACTAGCCATATTAGTTTCCTACATCTTTAGGTTCTGCCTCAGATATTCTCTGCGGAAAAACACGTTTAATAGCTTTGATTTTAGCCTTCTCCTTTTTGTCAATCAAATCTTGATATGACACTCCAAATTCATCTCTAGCTAACTGATCACGTAGCTCATTGTACGCAGCAGCGAGTTCGTTCTGAACTTGAATATATAATTCGTAAGACGTTCCGTTATCGTTTTGTAATGAAATTACCTGTTTAGAAACCTGACGTGTTCCAAATAATGGAATTTCCGTTGGTTTCTTTTCTGGAAGTGTTTCCACGTTCATCGGGTTTTCGATAAACTCTTTAGCGGCTTCCTTCAATTGAGATATATCCATTAACTCCCCTTCCACTAACAATTGATCATTTGAATTTGCTAATACAACAAATACGTTACGATCTTTAATCGGTGGCGGTTTTGGCATGTCTGGCGGCAATGTTGGTGGCAACTTACGCATCATTCCCATATCAGAATCCATCGTGGTAGTAACCAAGAAGAAAACTAATAATAGGAAGGCGATATCAGCCATCGACCCCGCATTAATTTCTGGCGCATCTCTTTTAGCCATACTTCAATTATCGCATTAAACTGTATACTCTCGCGAAAATCAAAGTAGCTACAGACGCTCCAAACAAAATGTAGATGGAGTACAATAACATACCTGAAAAACGAGACATTCCTTCACTAATTTCAACTGGAAAAGATGTGTTATCAGAGCCGTCAGCTAACATATATCCTAATAAAAGGACAACTGCCATACTTACTAATCCAATTAACATACCTTTAATAGAGCCAGGGTTTGCCATAAGGCCTACCGCACTAGCAATAATGGTAACCAAAATGCCGATTCCAAAATATACGTACGAACCGTATAAGATTGGATCCACATTCCCTGTCATCGACATAATGAATAGGATTACTCCTACCACTATGAGGGCGATCATTGATATAGATGCAATTTTATCTTTCATAAATTACAATCTTATTTGTTGTTATGTTGGTATTTTACCAAGATGTCAATTAAAGAAATTGAAGCATCTTCCATATCGTTTGTAATAGAATCGATTTTTGATACGATGTAGTTATAAAATACTTGAAGTACCATCGCTACTAAAAGACCAGAAACCGTTGTAATCAATGCCTGACCAATACCTACTGCTACAATTGCAGGAGAAATATTGTTTGCTGCAGCAATTGCATCAAAGGCAGAAATCATACCAATTACCGTTCCGAAGAAACCTAACATCGGAGCCAAAGCAATAAATAATGAAATCCAAGAAACGTTCTTTTCTAACTGTCCAACCTGAACACCACCATAAGCGATAACCGATTTTTCAACCATTTCAATTCCTTCTTCGTAACGATCTAGGCCTTGATAAAAGATACTCGCCACAGGACCAGCAGTATTTCTACATACTTCTTTAGCTGCATCCACACCTCCAGTGTTTAAAGCCGTTTCCACATCATTCACTAACTTAGAAGTGTTTGAGGTAGACATAGAAAGGTAAATCACTCTTTCAATTACGATAGCTAAACCTAAGATAAGAGATATAGCAACGAATGACATGAAACCTGCATCACCTTCGATGAATTTTTGTTTCACTGTTTGGTGGAAAGTTTTTTCTACCTCTGGAGCTTCTTCCACTGCTGCAGGTGCAGCCTCAGGAGCGGCCTCCTCTTCAACAACTTCATTTGCGCTTTCATATTGAGTAGTATCCTCTACCATTTCGGTAGATGTACTATCATCATCCGCAACAACTACATTTGATATTCCAAATGTAAGTACTCCTGTAACAGCCATTATGGCTAGAAATTTTCTCATGATTTATTAGATTTAATTATTCTTACTTTCTATTTAAAATTACAATTGTTTACTAATTCAGCGGAGAGAGAGGGATTCGAACCCTCGGTACCCTTGCGAGTACACACGCTTTCCAGGCGCGCACCTTCAGCCACTCAGCCACCTCTCCTATTTCGCAGCCAAGTCACATACAAGACGGCCACTAAACTACAATTTTTTTAAATTATACAAGCAGGTACAATTCTCCTAATTTGTAGCGGGACGCAATTATACGTTTTTCCCCTAAAATATGTACGGGAAATACAATGCTTTTGTACTTTCTTAACGTAAAAGTGACATTAAAAGTTAGTTTTTCTCCTGCTCTAATTGACTCGCTAAATTCATCAACTCGCTACCTCTCTGAATATCACCCATTTGATAATATGAAATCCCTAAATTTTTAACCACGCTTGCATTTGTTCGATTTGCTTCATAAATAGGTGTTAAAATCTCAATTGCTTGAGAAAACCTTCCTAACATCGCGTAAGTTATTGCCATCTTCTCTGCTACTTCTATATCATTTGGGTAATTAGTATAAGCACGTTCCATATAAGGCAAGCCCATAGAAGGATTATTCAAATCTTTTGCTGCTACCTGAGCAATTGCGAGCAAGTACTTTTTTGAATTAGGTTGATACTCTAAAGCTTTTTGAAATGCATTAAATGCATCTTGATAATTACCAAGTGTCAGATGCTTATTACCTATTATAAATATATTCTCAACGAATTGCACATTATTGGGTTTTCGTTGAATACACAACTCGTAAAACCGTATGGACTCATTATAATTACCCGCCTCAAAATACATCCTTCCTAGTAGGTCTAATGGAGGGAAATATTCTGGATAGATTTCTAATGACTCACTTAAATATTGGTAACATTCATTAATAATTTCTTGTCGTTCTTCTTGGTTTGTAACGGATGGCAATTCTTGTAGCAAAGCATCGGCCGCTGCCATTTTAACTTTCGCACTTCCTAAAGAAACCTCTACATCCGTTAACGCTAAACTTTTGTCGTTCTTCCATGCATGGGTTCTGTTAAAGCTCAACACAGCAAAAACTACGGCAATCCCTCCCAAAATATAATAGGAGTTCTGAACTTTAAATCCCTTAAAACGTTCAGGTAACTCTTCCAGTAAAACATACACTAACAACATGGCGAATGCGATACTTGGGGCATACATAAAACGCTCATTCATGAAAACCCCGATTGGAAAAAACAGATTAGAGATCAGAATAGAGGTACCTAAAAAGAATAAAGCCACGTAACCGTAAATACTTTTATTCTTGAAACTTTTTATGGCTACCCACAACATAACCAATATAAGCATCACTCCAATGATAGCCGAAATATTAGACCAAGTTGCATAGTGTTCTTCCGCAGGTAAAAATGGTAAGTGATAAGGGTAATAATCGTGTGTTAAGGGAGCAGGAACAAAAAGCAATTTCACATAAGCCGTTAAAATCAAAAATATTGTTGCGAACTTTCGCCTTCCGTAGCATTTAAAAACGGATTATTCATTACCTCATCCACAATACCCGATTCGGAAGAACCAATGACCATATAACGAATGAGCGTATACCCAACACCTCCAACCAAAAGAGCCAAAAAGGAATTACGCCAAACCAATTTATCACCCTTATCAAAAAAGTATAGGGTAAGCGGACCTAATGCCACAAAGGCAATGGTGGTTTCTTTCGACATTAAGGAAACAAACAAAAACAAACTGGAGTAAACCAGCATTTTAAAATCTTTATTCTCCGAATATTTTAAAATGAAATCTATAGCCCATAATCCAAAGAGCACACTTAAAATCTCATCGCGACTTTTAATGTTTGCCACCACCTCCACGTGTAGTGGATGAACTAAAAATATTACTGTCACCCAAAAGGCAATACTTTTATAAATAGGTCCTTCTCGTACTGGAAACAGTTTGCTTAATACTATAAATAAGATCAAACCCGTTAATCCATATAACAAGGCATTAATAAAATGACTAATACCGGGTTTTTCACCAAAAAACTCCCATTCAATGGCGTAAGTAAATAAAGATAAAGGACGATATCTTCCTCCAGCCACCAAAGCATCCTTATTTAGGTCAGCTACATCTACTCCGTATTGGGTAGCCCAAAAGCCGTCCATTGAGTCGTAAAAGAAATGATCAAAAGCACCACCAAAACCTTGAGTAGTTAATTGATTGGCAGTGATTACAATTTTATCATCAAGGGCATATTCAAACTTTGTGGTGTTGGCATACAAAAGGAACCCTAGGAGGAATAATACTATTTTCCATTTTTTGGTCTCGACCAGTTGAGGAGTTTTCACCTTTGAGTCTTCAACTACTTTAGTTTCCGTTTTATTTTTGATTTTTTTCTTCATTTACACGGTCATTTCACCTCTCAATGAGATTCCAAATTGTTCCTTTATCTTTTCTACAGAATCGGTCTTTTCTTTCAAATACATCAGTTTGGCAATGGCTGCTTCAGAGGTAATATCACTTCCTCCAATGACTCCAATAGACTCTAATATTTGCCCATTTTTATACAAGCTCATATTTACCTTACCTTTCATGCATTGCGTCACATTAACCACCACTTTGTTTTTGGCAGTGGCATTTTTTATAGCATCAATAAACCAAGGTTGCATTGGCACATTACCTGCACCAAAAGTCATCATCAAAATGGCCCAATTTTTATCACTTTCTAAAACAAACTCAACCTGATCTTGACTCATACCAGGGAAAATAGGAAGAACAAAAATACCTTGATTATGTAGCTCTACCACGTTCAAATCTCCATTACCAAATGGAGGTATATGATGGTTTTTGTACTCGATATTCACTCCCGCTTCTGCCAAAACTCTAAAGTTTGGAGAATTAAAAGCATCAAAATGAGAAGTGGAAGTTTTATGCGCTCTATTACCTCTAATAAGTTTGTATTCAAAGTAAATAGCCACCTCGCCTACCATTGGTTTTCCTTGCGCATTTTTATCACCCGCTACTTCTATGGCGGTCAATAAATTCTCTTTGCCATCCGTACGTAAAACCCCAATGGGCAATTGCGACCCTGTTAGAATTACCGGTTTATTCAAACCTTCTAACATAAAGCTTAATGCAGAAGCTGTGTAAGCCATGGTGTCGGTTCCGTGCAATACAATAAACCCATCGTAGTTTTGATAGTTCTCTTTTATGGCATTTGCCAACCTGTTCCAATCATTGGGGCAGATATCTGATGAATCAATGGGTACGTCAAATGCGATGGTTTCAATTTCACAATTCAATTTATTCAATTCCGGAATCTCTTGACTGATCTGACTAAAATCAAAAGGGTGCAAAGCATTCGAATCTACGTCCTGCACCATTCCTATGGTACCTCCAGTATAAATCAATAAAACTTTAGATGGCTGGTGCATAAACGTGTTATTTTGATTTCAAATATACCTTTTCAAATGAAATCCAAAACAGAAATTTAGGCAAAAAAAAGGCCATCTACTCGATGACCTTTTCTAAAAATATGTTGCAAGGAATTATACCTTCATAATTTCCACTTCTTTCTCAGAAATCAACGCATCAACAGTTTTAATATGTGCGTTTGTTTTTTCCTGAATATCGTCTTCGGCATTTTTTGCAGCATCTTCTGAGAGGTGATTATCTTTCATCTTCTTGATTTCATGCATCGCTTCTTGACGCGCATTACGCACACCCACTTTTGCATGCTCTCCTTCTGCTTTGGCTTGCTTTACAAAACCTCTACGTCTTTCCTCGGTTAATGGCGGTACATTCATAATCACCATCTCCCCATTGTTTTGAGGATTTAAGCCCACATTAGAATTAATAATTGCCTTCTCAATTTCAGACAATAATGACTTCTCAAAAGGCTGCACCATAATGGTATGTGCATCTGGAGCAGAAACGTTTGACACCTGGCTTAATGGACTCATTGACCCATAATATTCTACCATAATACCACTCAACATAATTGGGTTGGCACGTCCTGTTCTAATCTTTAATAATTCCTTTTTTAAATGGTCCAATGAGCTATCCATGTGCTCTTGAGCCATATCGAAAATCATTTCTAATTCTTCTTCCATTTTGCGTTTTTGTTATCGTTACAAATAAACAAAAAATAACTTCTTATTTACTATTCTGTTACTCCGATTTATTTTTAAAGGCATTCCAACCTTGAGCCTGTAATTCAATATGCTGCTCTCCGCGGGTCACCATATTCATACCTGCACCTTTATCGGTAATATGACCAATAATAGAAATTCCCGGTAAGCCTTTAACCACTTCAAAATCCTTTTGGCCAATGGTAAACAGTAATTCGTAATCTTCTCCTCCATTTAAGGCAGCCGTGGTTGCGTTGAAATTAAATTCTTCTGCTGCTTTATAGGTATGGTAATCTACTGGAATTTTATCTTCATAAATCTGCGCTCCACAATCGTTATGTTTACAGATATGCATAATCTCAGAAGCCAATCCATCCGAAATATCAATCATGGAGGTAGGAACGATTTTCATATCACCCAATGCCTTAATTACATCTCTTCTAGCTTCTGGTTTTAATTGACGTTCTAACACATATTCGTTACCCGACATATCTGGTTGCATTTCTGGGTTTTCTCTAAAAACCGCTTTTTCACGTTCCAGAATTTGAAGCCCCATATAAGCTCCCCCCAAATCACCAGATACACATATCAAGTCATTTTCTGAAGCCCCTTTACGTTTCACAATTTGTTCTTTCGGTGCCGTACCAATTGCGGTTACGCTTAACACTAACCCTTTTAAAGAAGAAGTAGTATCACCACCCACTAAATCTACGTTATAAAACTCACAAGCCAATTTTACTCCGCTATAAATTTCTTGCAATGCCTCAACAGAATAACGACTTGAAACTGCCATAGAAAAGGTGATTTGTCTAGGCGTAGCATTCATGGCATAAATATCGGAAAGGTTTACCACCACCGCTTTGTAACCTAAATGCTTTAACGGAGTATACGTCACATCAAAGTGCACCCCTTCTACTAGCATATCTGTAGAAACGACTACTTCTTCGTTACCGAAATCTAGAATAGCTGCATCATCACCTATACCTAATTGAGTAGATTTTTGCTTATTCTCAAAACCTTCTGTTAAGGTATCAATCAATCCAAATTCACCTAAGTCCTCTAATTTAGAGGTAGCCTGATTTTTATCTTCTAACATGTTGCAAAATTAGTTTAAAGAAAAAGACTTCTACTACTAAAAGTATCATTTAGGTAAACCCAGAAAATTCACTTCCTATCGAATAGGAATCCTTATGATTTGTTTCCCTTTACTCTCATTAAACTTTAAAACAAAGCAATCTTCAAACCACTTGAATTTCTGAGCGGTAATTCCTTCTTGCTTTTTGTCAAAAACATAATTCATCAATTCTGTAACCTCACCATCTGAAGTAATCGAAACTAAATGCAATTCATTCATTTTATTTTCTCCATCCAGATTGTTAAAGAGTAATAAGAGATCTCCATTCTCTAATTCTTGATATTTCACCCCCAACTTTCTACTCCTTCCAGATGCAATTTGGGCTTTTGGAATTATTTGTTTCCATTGAAAATCACCATTCTTGTCATAACTAAGCGCAAGTACATTTCCGAAGTGATAAATTAAGTTAGAATATATCTTTCTATCGTTCGTATTTTCCATTTGATAGTTTTGATCCAAGAAATAGGTAATAGACTCATCCTCGTCATTATACTTAAAACTAGAAATATACATATTCAATTTTCGAGGTGTTTTGCCTTTTGAAATTGCCTTTTCATAGTATTTTTTCCATGGATCCACAGAATGGGGCCATAAATATTCTGGGTCGAAACAATGGGTATTAATATTGAAAAGCTTCCCTTCGTTAGTATAGACATTAAAAGAATGGAAATACTCCTTATTAGTAGCCTCGTCATAGGAGAAATATCCACCAACAGATAATTCACCTTTTAAAGAATAAATCTGAACCTCCTCTGGAACTGATTCTAAATATTCCAAATTAACATCTTCAATTAAGTTTTCCGGGGTTGAATCATCTCCATACACCCAAATATATTTATCATCAATCCTTTCGCTATATTCATTTCCTTTCCCTTCTTTCCAGTTATATAAGAGAACATGGTACCTAAACCTTCCTTGGTTATCCTGACTCCAACTAGTTAGTCTAGCATATTGGTATCCCCAACTCTTCACATCCACAACTTCAGATTGAATTACTTCCAAATCTAGTCCCATAACTTTAACAGTAAACTGTTGATTTGCGTAATCATTTACCATCGTAATAATACTATCCTTATAAAAACGTGACTTACTACTTGGGAAGAATTCCATTTGCACTTGAATTTCCTTATTAGACTCAATAATATTTCCTGGCACTGTCAAAAATTCCCTTTCATCTCCAATACTAAAGTCTTCCATACTTATAGAAATTAAGGACTGACTCTCCGAACTCGTAGTTTTTGAAGATTTTCCACAACTAACAAAAATTTGATCATTGATTAGGTACGTAGAGTATAAATCCACAGATTTGTCTTTAGGCTCATAAGAGCCTTCCCTGATTAATTTTCCATCCGCTCCAAATAAGAAAAATTGCATCTTATTTTTTCGGTAAGGCACTTCACTCAAAACCCAATTACCATTAGAAAGTTTATGCATTTTTGAAACATCCGGATTTACAGTTAAATCCACTTCCTCAAAAAAAACAGGTTCTATTTGAGCACAAGCGGAATAGGATAAGACAACGAAAAAAAGTAATGTTAAATATTTCATAGAGTAATAAAATTGATAATTCCAACAATAATAATTTAATAAAACCTCTCTACCTAAACACTAAGTAAAAGAGATAATTTACCTTCGTGATATGCTGTCTAGAAAAACGAAATATGCTTTAAAGGCCATGACATATATTGCTCGTCAAGAGGGCAAAAAAACAGTGCAAACTGCGGTCATTTCAGAAAACGAAAATATTTCTCACAAATACCTGGAGGCAATACTGTTAACCTTAAAAAACCTAGGTTATTTAGGATCAAAAAAAGGCAAAGGTGGCGGCTACTACTTATTAAAGCCAGCCGAAGAAATTCAAATGGTAAATCTTCTTAGAAACATTGAAGGTCCTATAGCCATGGTTCCATGTGTGAGTTTGAATTACTACGAGAAATGTGAAGATTGTGCCGATGAAGAAACTTGCTCGGTACATTTATTAATGATTGAGGTTCGAGACAGCACACTAAAAGTGCTGGAAAACAAATCATTAGCAGACATCATTTAAAAATTTAACTTTTTTTTATTCGATTTTACGCCCTTAAATCAATTTGCAATGTACATTTGCGCAGCATTACCCCACTATACCGATAGGGATTAAATAGTAATTGTAAAGAACATGGGAATCATACAGTTAAAAGGTGAAAATGGAAGCTACTCCGAGGATCAAACCTCTGAACGTCCTATTCGCAGTATTGTAAAGTCTATTAGTTGGCGCGCTGTAGGAACTTTAGACACCATTGTAATTTCTTATTTAGTTACAGGAACCATTTCAATGGCCTTATCTATTGGAGCAGTAGAGTTAATCACCAAAATGCTATTATACTTTTTTCACGAACGCCTTTGGAATTCTATTAAGTGGGGCAAATAAGATGACGTATGAATTTAGAAAAAATTAATTCGACTTTAAGAAATTTAAGTCCAAAAGAAATTGTGGAATGGGCCTTTTCGCTACAGAAAAAAACGGTAGTTACCACCAATTTCAGACCATATGAAGCAGCCATTTTGTATGCAGTTACTTCTGTAAATCCAGATACCACAGTAATATGGTGCGATACGGGATATAACACATTAAACACCTATAAACATGCAGAAGAGGTTATTAAAATGCTCAATCTAAATGTAGATTTATTTGTACCCAAGCAAACCGTAGCAAGCAGAAATGCCATTATGGGGATTCCAGAAATTACCGATCCTAATCATGCCATTTTCACAGACCAAGTAAAGCTTGAGCCTTTTACTCGTGCAATGAAAGAACACCAACCAGAGGTATGGTTTACGAACTTGAGAAAAGAACAAACGGAGTTTAGAAATAGTATTGATATTGTATCTATGAGTAAGGAGGGCATTATCAAGGTGAGTCCGTTCTATTACTATTCGGATACCGAAATGGACCAATACTTAGACGAAAACAAATTACCGAACGAATTTAAATACTACGATCCCACAAAGGTTCTTGAAAACCGAGAGTGTGGGTTGCATGGTTAATTATTTAATGAGAATGTTCACTCATTAAATAACAACGCTTATTTGTTTATATGAAATGCCTGAACGACTTGCCTTCCTTGCGGTGAGTTGATTCAGGTTTTTTTTATGCTAAAAAACCTGAACCCGTTTCAATCATACCCAATAATTACGAAAATAAAAAGACCTAGTTTCCGCGTTGGAATGCATCAATAGTAAACGCATTTAACAATCAAGCCAATTTTCCAAAAAAAACTATTTTTGGCGCCTTAATAAATTCATCTATCCATGAATACTTGGCATAAAATATACTTATTCCTTTTACCTGTTATTGTCCTCACCAATTGCAAGCCCGAAAACCTAGGAACAATCCCGGTAATGAACATGGAGACCATTTCCGTTCCTACTAGTTTAAATTTAGATCATATATTATTCGAATCAGAGGATGTGGGCTTTTGTGCCTCTTCAGATAGTAATATTCTATTTCACACCCAAGATGGTGGAAATTCATGGAATACTATTCCAACAGCTGGGAATATTCATCGAATATTTAAAAATGAATTAGGTGATGTATTTATTGACCAGGGCTCCATTTACCGAACTGATTTTAATGGTGCCCCCCCTGTAAAAATTGCATTTGGAGGAGAGGCGGAAGGATGTACAGCCGATGGATCTATTTTTGTACTTGATTATCACTGGGGGAATTTAAATTGCACCATTCACGATCCAAAGACAGGAGATGAAATTCACCACCAAACTCTTAGATCATTTGTTGGCACTAATATTATGGTAGAAAACAATTGTGTCATTTTCTGGGATGAATTTGACTATTGGATAGATATTTATAATGTAGATAGTAATAAAGTTCACTCCCGCGGAATAGAGGCACAATACCTGAATAATATTTTTATTGATATGCATGACACTCTAGTTACCTCAGTAAATTCCATTCAACAAATACGTCCGTATCATTATGAAGATAACAATACGTATTGGAGTAAAGAGGGCTATTCTTGGGAATACGACTTCAAGGGGATACATGGCAAGGATGATCTATTCGCAACAGTGGGTAAAGGATGTGTAGTAACAAATTTCTATACTAAAGAGGGTGATTGGACTACTTTGGTAAATGATGATTTTGAGCCTTTCGCTCATCAGCTATTAAATGTTCAAGTAATCAATTCAGGTTTAATTTATACCGTTGGTGAAAATGGTATATTCCTAAAATGCAAAATATAACTCATGCGATTTTTTATACTCATAATCTTTTTAGGGATTGGAACACTTGGTTGGGCTCAACCTCAAAACATTCATGGTTTTATGGCCATGGAAGCCGCCTATTACCAAGTGAAATTTAATGATATTGGCGTGATGGTAAACCCAACATCTCCCGATACTCAAGGACCAGATGATAGCAAAAAACTTTCTTTTGGAGGAGCTTTAAGCGGTGGTGCTGTATTTCCATTTGCTAAGAATAATGATTGGAAGTCTGGGCTACGTCTTTCGGGCGGACTTTTTATTCACCACATCCAAAGTGCAGAGAACTCAGCCGATGGAGCTAGTCGATTATCTTTACAAGCTAAGGCTTTAGGATACCTAAACTTTACTCCTCAAGGCTCTGGGTTAGGTCTTGTTTTTGGACCGAAATATAACTTAGGACCATTTCCAGTATTAACCGGAGTAGTGGGACTAGAATATGTAGGTGACGAAGATTACAGTTTTATGATTTACACCACCACCAATCCGTATAAACTAGAATACGACTTGAGTAATGGAGGCACTTCCAATGTCATGACATTAAGAGAACTGATTGGTTTCACTCTGGTTATGTATCCTTAACTTTCGGATATTGACTACATAATAACTACCTCAAAAAAAAGATGCTCACCGTACTCTTAAAACTTTAATTTCCATTTTATTGGAAGAATTTACCCCAACTCTTTAAAATGCTCCATTCTATTTCGCTCAAGGAAAGCATCTATAGTTTCAAAGTGCTCTAGAACACGTTTGTTTTTGAATTCAAATACCTTTTGAGATAAACCGGTTTAAAAATCTCTTTTTAACGTGGGCACACAGTTTCAGCTCAGGTCAAACCCAATATTATTTAACGGAAACTTTTGTTACAAAATTTCGTTGATTCTTTCCGCCTTTTTTATTTTTTTGAACTCCATAGATTAAGAAATCTCCATTACCCAAATAAGAGGCCTTAACTTTTGAATCATCCTTAACTTTTTCATAA